>DASYGC010000639.1:0-5721 GCA_036000225.1 Ktedonobacterales bacterium
CGGGATGCGGCATCAGCGACGAGGACTCAGCCGTGGCAAAGACCCCAGGTGAAGGCTTTGTCAGCACGTGACCCGCGGTTTCGTCCGCGTGTTCGTTGGGAAACTGCTCGGGATGGCTCAGGCGCCACTCGGTCCAGATGGCCGTGATCACTGATTGGATCACTCCGGCCACCGGCGCCGCGAAGAGCGCGCCCCAGATGCCGAACAGATCCGCGCCGGCAATCAAGGCGAACAATCCGATCACCGGATGCAGGCCCAGCGCGCGCCCAATGATGCGCGGCCCCACGACATCGCCCTCGATGACATGCACCACGATGAAGTAGGCCACCACGATCACCGCGGTCAGCCAGCCGCGTGAGAGCGCCACCAGCGCGCAGATCGCTCCCGAGATGAAGACCCCCAGGAAGGGGATGAACTCCAGGATGAACGCCAGCACGCCCAGCAAGATGGCATACGGCACCTGCAGCGCCGCCATCCCGCCACCCACCAGCACGCCGATCAGACTCGTCAGGATCAGTTGGCCGCGCACGTAGCCGCCCACGTTGCGGTTGATAATACTCAACGTGAAATTGACCCGCGAACGCTGGTGGGAGGGCATGCGCGTACGGAGCCAACCCACCACGCGCGGGCCGTCGACCACCAGATAGATGCTCATGACCAGGACCAGGATTACATCGAGCAGCGCGCCCGCCACGCCAGTGATGATCGGCACCGCCAGCCCCGCAACGGTCAGCCCGGCGCCCTGGAGCCAATTCAAAACCTGATTGCGTTCGGTGTTGAACTGGTTATCGGAGATACCGAGCCCATGCAGCGCCTGGTACAGCGGATTGCTGCTGCCCGCTGTCCCGAGCAACCCTGGCAGGGCGCCAGAAAAGCCTTGCAACTGCGCGATCGCGGTGCTGACGATGACGTAGCCCAGCGCGCCCACCAGCCCGAGCGCGATCACATAGACCACGGTGATGGCCAGCCAGCGCGGCACCACGCGGCTCAGGAGTTTCACGAGCGGGGTGAGCACATAGGCCAGCAGGGCTCCCAGCACCAGCAGTATCACCGCGGTGAAGATGTGACCCACCGCCTGGAAGGCCACATAGAAGATCGCCAGCCAGATCAAGATGGTCAGGCCGATATCGCGCGCGCGTACCCACCGTGTCGCTGAATCCATATCACTCGCTCACTTTTCCCGCCACTCTCATGGGCGTTTCAGACCCGGCGGCGGCATAGCCCAAAAGGGCAGGCAATCCAGGCGTGAAGCGGCCTCGCACGCTCTGAATGTGGTATACTGATGAAGGTTGCGCGTGATCCCTCTGATCGCTTGGCTTACGTGCATGCAAGATACTTGCCAGAACCGAGCCAGCCACACAGAATCAGATAGTGAGATGGTCGCTTCACACCGCGTGGGCAAAACACCTCTCACACCATTGTATCAGCTTGGCTACCCTTACCCCCGTGATGGAGAACGATCAACGCCGGTGGGTTTCATCGATCAGCGGTGTCGCGGCGCGGCGTGATGCGCCGGTGCCGCGTTTTCCCACCACGCGGGACCCCAGGCCGGTGAGAGCAGGATAGGGATAGCCAGTCCCAGGGAGGACATCGAGCGTATGGGTATGGACCTTGGAATCATCAAGCCAGTGAGCATCGTCGATCAAATGACGGGCGCCTACCTGGACTACTCAATGAGCGTCATCGTCAGCCGGGCGTTGCCCGACGTGCGCGATGGCCTCAAGCCAGTGCACCGGCGCGTGCTCTTCGCCATGGAGGGCATGGGCCTGCAGTCGACCCGCTCGTTCCGCAAGTGCGCGGGCATCGTCGGCGAGGTGCTCAAAGAGTATCACCCGCACGGCGACACCGCCGTCTACGATACCCTCGTCCGTCTGGCGCAGCCGTGGAACATGCGCTACCCATTAGTTCTCGGCCAGGGCAACTTTGGCTGCTTTACGGGCGATACGAAGATTACCTTGCTCGACGGCACCGAGAAGACCTTCGCTGAGCTGGCCGAACTGCCACCAGACGAGAAGGTAAACGTCTATTCGGTGGATGCTAGTGGCCGCATCGTTGTCGGCGAGGCGCGCCACGCGCGCATCACCCGGCGTGCCGCTGCACTGGTCGAAGTCATCCTCGACAACGGTACCCAGCTTCGCTGTACCCCAGACCATCGTTTCATGCTGCGCGACGGCACGTACAAGGCGGCGATAGATCTGACCACCGCTGATAGCCTCATGCCGGGGTATTTCGATACCGCTCCGGTGAAGCAGGGTCTGAACAACTACCTGCGTGTGATGCAACCGGCAAATGAGAAATATGAATTCGTCCACCATATCGCAGATGCATTCAACGCGGCGCGGGGAATCGCAGTGTCTTTCCACGGTCCCTATGTGCGCCATCACGCCAATTTCAATCGCTTTGACAATCGCCCTGCCAATGTCGTCCGTATGGATTTCCTGGCGCATTTGCATCTGCACGCTGAGCAGGTGAAGGAACTGTGGGATAGTGCCGCTTTCCGGGGGGCGCAACGGTCTGGTGTGCTTAGGTTCTACGACCAGAATCCGCAAGTGCGACAGCAGCGCCGCGAGCGAATGATACGTCAGAATCAGGATCCCGCATTCCGGAAGGTGAATGGAGAGCGCATCGCCCCAGCATTGCGGAGACATTATGGTGACCCCTCAGTGCGGGCCCGGCTCAGCGAGCGCATGCGTATCCTGTGGCAGGATGCCGATTATCGGGAGCGCATGAGTCAGGCACTCCGTGGCATCGAGAAGCGCCCATTGACAACGGAACAGCGCCGCGAAGTATCGCGCATCGTTTCGGAGAAAAGCCGGGCAATGTGGGCAGACGGTACGAAGCGTGAACAGATTGTCACGGCCATCGTCAATGCGATGTCTAATGAGCGGTTGCGCGCCAGACTATCCGTGCGATCTCGGGCTGAGTGGCGCAACCCCGCATATCGCGCAAAATTTGCGCAGAATCACTTCTCGCGCATGGCACACGCAGCGTGGACAAAGCCAGGAACGCGTGAATTGCATAGTGCGAAGATAGCGCGTCAGTGGCAAGCGGAAGGCTTTAGAGAGGCTCAGCGAGCTGGCGTGCAGGCTAGTAATCACCGTCGGCTTGAGACGAATCCTGACATGATGCATGAGCTGGCTGGCAGGGCCGCCGATGCGTTGCGTCGTAGTTGGAGCGATCCTGCCTACCGGCGGCAGGTCATGCGCACGAAAGTCGCTCGCTATGTCTCTCAACTGTTGCACGAGACTCCAGGCGAGCGTGTCACGCCAGAAGTCTACCAGACACGGCGAGACGCGAATTGGATTCCCACTGCCGACAAGGCGGCGACCTATTTTGAATCCTGGGAAGAGTTGATCGCGGTAGCATCCCATTATAACCACCGCATCCTCTCGGTGCGGCCCCTGCCCGAGCGCGAGGATGTCTACGACATCACGGTGGATGAGCACCATAACTTCCTGCTCGCGGCTGGTGTCTTCGTCCACAACTCAGTAGACGACGATCCAGCAGCTGCCATGCGCTATACTGAGGCAAAAATGTCGCTGATCGCCTCGGAAATCCTGGCGGATATCGAGCGCGACACCGTGGACTTCGCGCCCAACTACGACGGCCACAGCACCGAGCCAACCGTACTGCCGGCACGGCTGCCCAACCTGCTGCTCAACGGCGCCGCCGGCATCGCCGTCGGTATGGCCACCAACATCCCGCCGCACAATCTGCGCGAAGTCTGCGACGGCATCACCTACCTCGTTGATCATCCCGATGCCACCATCGAGGACCTCAGCCACATCATTCGCGGGCCGGACTTCCCCACCGGCGGGGTGATCCAGGGACGCGAGGGCATCCGCAACGCCTACGCCAGCGGTCGCGGGCGCATCATCGTGCGCGCCAAGGCCCACACCGAGGAGACCGAGAAGGGCAAGATCAGCATCATCGTCACCGAGTTGCCTTATCAGGTCAACAAGGCTGAGCTGGTGAAGAAGATCGCCGAACTGGCTCGCGACAAGAAGATCGACGGCATCACCGACGTGCGCGACGAATCCGACCGCCAGGGGATACGCGTCGTCGTCGATCTGCGCCGCGATGTGCGCCACCTGAGCATCCTCAACCAGCTCTTCAAGTTCACCGCGATGCAGACCACCTTCGGCGCCAACATGCTCGCCCTGGTGGATCGCCAGCCGCGGCTGCTAACGCTCCGCCAGTTCTTGCAGCACTACATCACCTATCGTGAGAGTGTCATCACCCGGCGCACCAAGTTCGATCTTGCCAAGGCCGAGGCGCGCCGCCACATCCTCGAAGGTCTGGCCATCGCCCTGGAGCACCTGGACGAAGTGATCGATACCATCCGCCGCTCGCAGAACCGCGACACCGCCTCAACCAACCTGCAGAGCAAGTTCAAGCTCTCCGAGGAGCAGGCCAAGGCCGTGCTGGATATGCAGCTGGGTCGTTTGGCCGCGTTGGAGCGGCGCAAGGTCCAGGACGAGCTGGCCGAGGTCAGGCGCACGATCGCCGGCCTGCAGAAGATTCTGGGCAGCATCCAGGAGATTCGCCTGCTCATCAAGCAGGATCTCATCGAGCTGAAGGAGAAGTATGGCGATCCACGCCGTACCGAGATTCAGGAGAACGAGGCGGGCGAGTTCCGCGAAGAAGACTTGATCGCCAACGACGAGGTCGTCGTCACTCTCACGCAGAACGGCTACATCAAGCGCCTGCCCACCGGCGCCTATCGCGCCCAGCGGCGTGGCGGCCGCGGCTCGCGCGGCATCGCCACCCACGAGGATGACGCGGTGGGCCATCTGCTGGTGGCCCACGCCCACGATTCGCTGCTGTTCTTCACCAACCGGGGGCGCGTCTTCCAGCTCAAGGCCTATGCGCTGCCCAATGTGGGACGCGACGCCAAGGGCGAGCACATCCGCAACCTGATCAACATCGACCAGGACGAGCTGGTGACGGCGGTGGTCTGCGTGCCCAAGTTCATCGCGCGCGACTACATGGTGCTGGCCACCAAGCGCGGTGAGGTCAAGAAGACCAGCCTCGACGAGTTCGCCGTGGTCCGCAGCCTGGGCTTGATCGCAATGGACCTGGAGCCGGGCGACGAGTTGATCGGCGCGCGGCTGGTGGAAGCCGGCCAGCAGGTGATGCTGATCACCGAGCGGGGCCAGGCGATTCGCTTCGAGGTGCAGGAACTGCGCGCGGCTTCGCGCACCAGCGGCGGTGTGCGTGGCATCCGCCTGGACGACAAGGATAGCGCCGTCTCACTGTGCGCGGTGGCGCCGGATGCTGAACTGCTGGTGGTCACCACGCGGGGCTACGGCAAGCGCACGCCAGTCGGGGAATACCCGACGCAGGGGCGTGGCGGCGGCGGCGTCATCACCGCGCGGCTCACCGACAAGACCGGCTCGGTGGCGGCGGCGCGTATCCTGACGGAGGCCGACCGCGACCTGGTGATCATCTCGGCGGAGGGCACGGTGATCCGCACCAACTGGAAATCGGTCGCGCAGTGTGGCCGGCCTACCCAGGGCGTGCGCCTGATGAAGATCCAGGCCGGTGACCGCGTGATGGCGGCGACCACGATGCTGGGCGACGACGAGGACGACACCGCCGACGTGCCGCTGCTCGCCGAGGACGACGACGAATAGGACGGCAAGTGCGCACAACCGCCTGGGGAAATTTCCCCAGGCGGTTGTGCGCACTTGCCGTCCTATTCGTCGTCGTCCTCGGCGA
>DASYGC010000640.1:0-2400 GCA_036000225.1 Ktedonobacterales bacterium
TCCAGTATTGTCCGATGGTTTCCTGTTTAGCGCGCATAAGGCATCGCCTCGCTAGCGAAGCGCTCGACATGCGCCATGCGATGAAGCCAGCGCCGTGCCATAAATTGTAGCACAGCGTGGCTTGATCGTGGCTTCTGACCCTGGCTGGCCAGTGATCTCACCCGGTCGAAGTGTGGCCGGGTTGTGGGTCACTTCGCCTGGAATGGAGGCGGCCCAAGAATCACGATGCCGCCATAACGCTCTGCCGAGGCTGCTATTCGCGCAAAATCAACTGGACCGGCAGCGATGAGGGCGTCAGTCGCTGGCTCGCTGGCGCCACGATAGAAGGCCTCGCTGCTGCCTGGTGTCTCAACGAAGAGCATGCGCGCCGTCTCTGAAACAACCATGAATGCATGCGGCACGCCCCGTGGGGCCACTGCTACGCCATGCGGCCCAAGTTGCCGTTCCTGGCCATCGATGTACACGAGGATCTCACCTTCCAGCACATAGAGTGTCTCGTCTACGTCAGGGTGCTGGTGGAGAGGCGTCACCTTGCCCCTGGTCATGACATCCTCGAATAGCAGGAAGGCGCCCCCTGTCTCAGCGCTGGTGGCCTTCCAGGTATGCACGCCACCACCATAGAACCAGAGCTTCTCGCCTTCGCCATCTGCGCGGACAATCGAAACGACTTTGTTCATGGCCATCTCAGCCTCCCCATTGCTTTGTGGTACTATTGTCTCTTAATGGTACTTCAGTGCCATAATGAGAGTACTGTATAATGAACGCGGTGTCAAGGCCGTGATCGCTCGGGTATACAGGGCGAAGAAATGGAGGACGGAGAACCGATGTCGATCGTCTATGAGCAAGCAGGTCGAACGCACCAAAAGAAACGCACTCGCGAGGCGTTGGTGGCTGCCGCTCGTGAGTTGGTGGCTCGGGGTGAGATGCCCACCGTCGAGAGTGTTGCCGCTGCGGCATCGATCTCGCGCACCACAGCCTACCGTTATTTTCCGAACCAGCAAGCGTTGCTCGTGGCGGCTCACCCTGAGATCGACGTGCAATCGATGCTTCCTGAGGTCGCGCCCGAGGATGCGCCAGCGCGGCTCGACATTGTCATTCGGGCGTTCGTGCAACTCATCCTTGATACAGAGCGGCCACAGCGCACGATGTTGCGCCTGTCGCTCGAACAGGATCCCACCCATCACGGCGAGCTGCCACTGCGGAAAGGACGCGCGATTGGCTGGATCGAGGAAGCGCTCGCACCCCTCCGCGCAGGGATGGCTGAGTCCGAACTGCGGCGGCTCGTCTACGCGATAAGGATCAACACCGGCATTGAGGCGCTTGTGTGGCTTACTGATGTTGCCGGGCTCTCGCGCGAGGAGGCCGCAGAGGTCATGCGCTGGTCGGCCAGCAGCCTGTTGCAATCGGTCCTGAGCAGCCAGAATCCGGTAAGTTCCTGATGACTGCTCTAGCGTCCATGCCGCCCATGTCGCTTCCCGCTCGGGTGCTAGCGCACGTGGGGTAACACCTCGCTGGCGAAGCGCTCGATCTGCTCCATGCGCTCTGGCCAGCGGGGTACCATGAATTGCAGCGCCAGATGCTCGACGCCGATCTCCTTATACGCCGCCAGCGCCTCGACCAGTTGCTCCGGCGAGCCGCGCAGCACCCGCTCATCCTGCGCCACTGGCTCGCGTGTCACCTCGATGGGACGGCAGCACGCCAGCTTCACCATGTCGGCGTCGCGCCCGGCATACTCGGCCTCGCGGCGGGCGTTGTCGTAGCCAGCGCGCAACTCGGCGGGCGCGATAGTGACGAAGTAGGGGAACCAGGCGTCGCCATAGTGGCCCGCGCGCCGTTGCGCCGCCGCGCCCTCACCCCCGACCCAGAGCGGCATATGCGGCTGCTGGATCGGCTTCGGATAGAACGCCACATCGTCGAACGCGTAGTGTTGTCCGTGGAAGCTGGCATGCTCCTGCGTCCAGAGCAGGGCGAGGATTTGCAGCTGCTCGTCGGTCATTTTGCCGCGTTGTTTGAAGGGCACGCCTAGCGCGGCGAACTCCTCCTCCATCCAGCCGACGCCGACGCCCAGCGTCAGCCGTCCACCTGCCAACCGCTCAATGGAGGCGGCGACGCGCGCCCAATAGAGCGGATGGCGATAGGGCAGCACCAGCACACTGATGCCCAGGGTGATCGTCTGGGTGCAGCCTGCGAGATAGGCCAGGCAGGTGAATGAGTCGAGAAATGGGCGATCCGGTGGCACGATGAACGCGTGATTCTCGGCGTAGGGATACGGTGTGCGAATCTCCCACGGGGTGACGACGCGGTCAGCCGACCAGACGGCGTCGAAGCCCTGCCGTTCGGCGCTCTGCGCCGCCTCTCGTAATGTGTCGGGGCCGGTCGCCCGACCAGAGATGGGCAGAA
>DASYGC010000641.1:0-3549 GCA_036000225.1 Ktedonobacterales bacterium
CAGCGGTCCCGGCGGCCCGCGCGACTCCTTTGACGCGCCAGGGATCAATACCCGGCCGTACGGCCCCGCTGGCGGGACCACGCCGCGCACCCCTGGCGCGGGGCGTGGTTCGAGCAACCCCGAGTGGACGCCACGCCGGCCCGACGAAGGCGGCTCGGGCCGCCGCACCGGCCCTCTGGTGGGCATGGCGGTCGTGGGCGTCATCGTGCTGCTCACGCTGAGTTGTGCTGTGATCCTCAACGCGACCGGCGGCCTCACCGCGCTCAGCAAGGCGTTTGCTGGCCCGACTCCCGTGCCGACCCAGGTGCGGGTAAGTGTGCCCAACTTCAAGAACAAGACCCTGGCCGACGCCCAGGCGTTGGCGCAAACCTTCAACCTGTCGGTCACGGTCACCAACACCATCCAGAGCGCGACCGTGCCCAAGGGCAGCGTCATTGACCAGAATCCCGAGCCGGGCACCTATGTGGGCGTCACGGCGGTCACGCTCACGCTGAGCGGCGGACCCAATCAGCTCGCGCTGCTCGACGTGACCAAGAAGCAGGTCTTCGATGCCTGCTATGCGATCACCCATGCGCCGTACTACCTGACCTGCGCCAACCAGGGCGCGGAGCCCAGCAATCTCCCCGCCGGTGAGGTGACGCGCACCGACCCGGCAGCTGGCACGCTGGTCACGCCGGGCACCAGCACGGTGTTCGGCCAGACGATCATGGTCTGGACGAGCGAGGGCCCACCGCCCACCGCGACGCCCGACCCCTCGCCTTCGCCGACAGTATCGCCGACACCGACGAAGACGCCATGCCCGTCGCCGAACCCAGGTCCAGGTTGTTGATATGCGACGCCTCCCCCGCTCGCTCTGGGCGCCACTGGCCGTGCTGAACGGCGGCTTTGTGGTGATGCTGATCACGCTTGGCCCGCGCTACGGCTGGCTGGTCATGGTCATCATCGGCGCCGCCGTCTCCGCGGCCAACATTGCCGCCATCCGCCGCGCGCGTTAGCGAGTGTTGCGCAAAGTTGCATGTGACATAACACCCTGCGTTCCACGGTTACCTCGGCGTCGCGGTGACGCTCATGGTGGTGCGGGTCATCCAAGCGCGCGCTGGGCCACTGATGCGCCGAGAGGAGACGCTCATGACGAAGCCTCACATCCACACCACAACGCCTCTCGACATCGCATCAACCGACTTCAAGGCGGATCCCTGGCCGGCGTGCGCCCATCTGCGCGAAGCGCAGCCGGTGGCGCGCGTGCCCGTCCGCGTGCACTTCGGCATGGATGAGGCCTACCTGGTCACGCGTTATGAAGACGCGGCCACAGTGCTGCGCGACGAACGCTTCGTGAAGGATGTCCGCGGCGCGAGGAACACCCATAACCTCGGCTTGCCCTGGATGCCGCGGACGCTCAAGCCGCTCGCCCACACCATGCTCGACAGCGACGGCGAGGAGCACCGGCGGCTGCGTACCCTCGTTCGCGACACCTTCGCATCCAAGCACATCGCCCAACTCGAGCCACGGGTGCGAGAGCTGGTCGGCATGCTGCTGGACCGCATGGCCGCGGCCGATACGGTCGATCTGGTCGCCGACTTTGCGCTGCCCCTGCCGCTCACGGTGATCTCCGAGATTCTCGGCGTGCCCGAGCGTGACCGCCTGCGCTTCCGTCGCTGGTTCTCGTCGCTCGTCGGCGCCAGCGCGTCGAGTCGGCCGAGCCTGAGCATGCTCTTGAAGGTGCCCAACATCTTCGCCATGATGCGCTTCCTGCGCCGCCTCGTCGCCGAGCGCCGAGCCCATCCCGGTGATGATCTCGTCAGCCGGCTGGCGTTGGCACAAGAAGGGGACGACCGTCTGAGCGAGGATGAGTTGGTGGCGATGGTTGGGATACTGCTGATCGCCGGATATGAGACAACCGTCAACCTGATCGCGACCGGCACGCTGCTGCTGCTCGGCCACCCCGACCAACTCGCTCGCCTGCGCCAGGACCCGTCCCTGATCGGCTCGGCGGTGGAGGAGTTGCTGCGGCTAGCCACGCCGGTGGACGTCTCCACCGAACGCTACGCGCGCGAGGAGGTGGAGATCGCCGGGGTCACTATCCCGCGCGGCGCGCTGGTCCTGGTCGCCATCGTCTCGGCCAACGCCGACGAGACGCGCTTCCCGCAACCGGAGCGGTTGGACGTGGGCCGCGCCGAGAATCGGCACCTGGCCTTTGGCCTCGGCCCGCACTACTGCCTCGGTGCGCCACTCGCCCGTATGGAAGCGCGAGTGGCGCTCGAGGCGCTGATCCAGCGCTTCCCGAATCTGCGCCTGGCAGCGCCGGCCGAGCAGTTGCACTGGCGGCCCGGCGTCTCGCTGCGCGGTCTCATTTCGCTGCCCGTGTCACCGTAGGCGGCGTCCGCCCAAATTTTCGTGAAGCACGGCACGCAGTACGCCAGACTGCCGAGGAGCCGCCGGATTCCAACTCCGCGCGTGGAATGGTATGCTGTGGTGACATCACACTCCTGCGGAAAGCTGGCCAGCGCCCACTATGCGTACCCCCCGCGTCTATGACACCGAGGCGATCGTCCTGCGCCGCACCGATTTCGGCGAGGCCGATCGCATCCTCACGCTCTTCACCCCCAAAGGCGGCAAGGTGCGCGCCATCGCCAAAGGGGTGCGCCGCACCACCAGCCGCTTGGCCGGCCACCTGGAGCCCTTCGCGCGCGCGCAGCTCTTGCTGGCCACCGGTCGCGACCTGGATATCGTGACCCAGGCGGAGAGTCGCGAGCGTCTCGACCACCTGCGCGACGATCTCTGGCATGCCAGCGGTGCCTGGTACATCGCCGAGCTGGTGGACCGCTTCCTCGAGGATGCCGATCCCCATCCCCGGCTCTACCAACTCTTCACCCAGACGCTGCGCCAGTTGGATGCGGGCGCCGCGGCGCCAGCCAGCAGTCGCGGCTGGCTGGCGTTGCGTTATTTCGAGCTCTATCTGCTGGGCGAGCTAGGCTACCGACCCGCGCTGCACCAGTGCGCCAGTTGCGACACGCCGCTCACGCCCATCGAGAATGGCTACAATCCCGAGCTGGGTGGCGCGCTCTGCCCCCGCTGTTCGCGCTACTCGCAGCGCCGCCTCTCGCTGACCGCGCTCAAAGTGCTGCGCCTGCTCCAGACCACCGAGTGGGAGGCCCTCCCCAAACTGCGCCTCTCCGCCGCCGTGCGCGACGAAGTCGAGGCCGTGCTGCAGTCAACTCTGCGCTTCCACCTCGACCGCGACCTCAAGTCGTGGACCTTCCTGCAGAGCGCGCCGGCGCCGGAGAGTAGTTGAATAGCAGGGCCTTTTATCCGGCTCCAATGCTCGCATTTTCGTACGCCTTCCACGACGCTCGTATGATCGGTTGCGTTCCGTAGTGGCGCACGGGTGTGCGCTCCCGGGCTCGTTATGCGCAAGTCTCACCCGGTCCGCATAAGGTGTGAGTCGTGATAGCTAAAGGAGGCAGCTTCCGCGGAACGATCGGTATGCCGTATAGCCTGAACTGCATAGCCTGAATAGGCCCTCAGCAACGCACCCACCGAGAGAGCCGT
>DASYGC010000642.1:0-10152 GCA_036000225.1 Ktedonobacterales bacterium
AGAGCGCGGTGATAGCGCTCTCGAAGGTCGCTGTCCGCGTGGCCTGTTCGACCTTGATGCCCAATGGCTCACAGAGCGCGCGCACGGCGCTGGCCAGGGCGCGATCGGCCACCACGATGCGGGCGGGCAGCCCCGCGCGCGCGCGGGCCTCCGGCACGACCTGGGGCGGAGCCTGGCGTTTCTCACGCGCCTCGGCCAGATCGACAATGCGCCCGTTTGGTTGTGGTGATGTGCTGTTCGCCCCGATGGGCCGCGCGCAGGCCGACACGAGCGCGTGGAGCGCCTGGTCGATCTGCTCCGCTGGCGTGCCGCGCTGTTCGACCATCTCGACCGCTCGTACCACACCTGATGGGGCGTCTACCCAGAGCGCCGCTATTGGTTGCACCAGCGCGTTGCCATCGCGCACCGTAACGCTCAGCGCGCGCAGGCCGCCCTCGAATGTGAGCCCCGGCAGGCGCGGGAGGCCCGCGAGTTCATCGCGCAGGCGGTCAATCGGACTCCGTTTCTTTGCCACCATGTGCCTCCAGTTCGGGGAGTATGAGCGAGTTGGCGCGACGACCACTCCGTGGCGCGCTGTGCCAGCCGCGCCGCCATTATACCCAATGCGCACGAAATTTCGTTCACCCAGGCCCCGCGAGTATGCGCAGCTCCGCTATTGACTCGCGAGTGTTCGCAGTTCTGCTATTGACTCGCGAGTACTCGCAGCTCCGCGAATGACTCGCGGGGGAGGCCGTGCTCATTCCGCCGCGGCACGATCGCCAATCCTGCTCGGGAGGAGCGCGCCGTCACCGTCACCATTCTACTCGCCCACGGCACCACCCTGGCGGCTACCGGCGGTTGCGGCGGGACGTGTGCCGGAGGTGGTGGTTGGTGACAGTTTGTCGTCTTGATGCTGGCGTGGTATAATCTGCTTACGAGTTAGTGTATAATGTACACTAACTCATGGGGTGGACCCGCGCATGGCGGCGGTGTCCGCCACGCGCGGGTTGCGACTGCGCGTACGGGCCTGGCTGGGAGGGGATACGATATGACCAGTGATGCGCCGCGAAACCAGGTGCCGTGGGTAGGGCAGGGACCGGAGCGGACGCCGAGCGCGCTAGATGCCGAGCTGGATACCGATGTGGTCATCATCGGCGGCGGCGTGGCGGGACTGTCGGTGGCTCTGAGTCTGCCGGCGGCGCTGCGCGTGGCGGTGGTGACCAAGGCGGCGCTGGGCGAGAGCAATACCCGCTACGCCCAGGGTGGGCTGGCGGTGGCGATCGGGCGGGACGACGATCCCGAGTTGCATCTGCGCGATACGCTGGCGGCGGGCGCCGGGCTGGTCGACGAGGCGGCGGCGCGGGTGCTGGTGGAAGAGGGCCCGGCGGCGGTCGCGTGGCTAATTGGGGTGGGCGCCGAGTTCGATGCGCGGGCCGAGTCTGATGCGGCGGCGCGCCGCGACGAACTGACGGTGAAGCCGAACGCGACGACGGTGGATAGCGACGCGCTGGCCGAACGCTTTGCGCTGGGGCGCGAGGCGGCGCACAGTCGCCGGCGGGTGCTGCACGCGCATGGCGATGCCACCGGCGCGGAGATCGAGCGCGCGCTGGTGGCGGGGGTGCGCGCGCGACCCGGCGCGCGGGTGCTGGAACATGCCCAGGCGCGCGCGTTGCTGGTGGAGCAGGGTGTGTGTCGCGGGGTGCTGGTAGAGTGCGGCGGCCAGACGCTACGGGTGCGCGGGCGCGCGGCCACGGTGCTGGCCAACGGCGGGGCCGGTCAACTGTGGCAGCGCACCTCGAATCCGGCGGGGGCAACCGCGGACGGCGTGGCGCTGGCCTGGCGCGCGGGCGCGCTGCTGGCCGATCTCGAATTCGCGCAGTTCCATCCCACGGTGCTGGTCCCCGCGAGCGGCGGTGGCGACGCCTTCCTGATCACCGAGGCCGTACGCGGCGAGGGCGCCTATCTGCGCAACCGCGCGGGCGAGCGGTTTATGCCGCGCTACCATGCGGATGCCGAACTGGCGCCACGCGATGTGGTGGCACGCGCCATCCTCAGCGAGATGCTGGCGGAGGGCGCGCCCAGCGCGTTCCTCGACCTGCGCCACCTGCCCGCCGCAGCGATGCGCGCGCGCTTTCCCACCATCGCCCAGGTATGCGCGCGACATGGGCTGGACCTCGCGCGCGACCTGATTCCCGTCGCGCCCGCCGCGCACTATTTCATGGGCGGCGTCGCCGTGGATACGCTGGCACGCACCTCCCTGCCCGGCCTGTTCGCGGTGGGTGAGGTGGCCTGCACGGGCGTGCATGGCGCCAACCGGCTGGCCAGCAACTCGCTGCTGGAGGGGCTGGTATTCGGGCGGCGGGCCGCGGCACACATTGGCGAGCTGGCGGCCGGCGCGCCGCCGCTGGAGGCGGCAGCGGCCACGCTGGCGGGCGTGCGGGTACCGGCGGCGGTCGTCGAGCCGTCGGTCGCGGCCAGCGATGTAGTGGGTCGGGCGCGCTGGGTGCTGCGCCAGACGATGTGGGAGCGTGTGTCGCTACGGCGCGACGCGTCAGGGCTACACGCAGCCGCGACCGCGCTCCGCGATCTGGCGACGGGCGGCCCTGTGGACCTTGAGACAGGTAATATGCTGCTGGCCGCGCAGTTGATTGTGGCGGCGGCGCTGGCGCGCGAGGAGAGCCGTGGCGGGCATTTCCGCACCGATTTCCCTGAGCGCGATGCGGCGCGCGACGGTCAGCATACGCTGCTGGCGGCGCAAGCGGCGGGCGGCGCGATGCCGGCCAGCATGGCACGGGCGCCGCGGGAGGCCAAGCGTGAGTGAGTCGTCAGAGTTGCTCTCCAATAGCGAGGTGGTGCGCCGCGCGCTGGCCGAGGACATCGGCAACGGCGATGTGACCACCACCGCCACCGTGCCGGCGGGCAGGCGATGCTCGGGAACAATCCTGGCACGCCAGGCGGGGGTGGTGGCGGGGCTGCCAGTTGCCTCGCTCACCTTCCGGCTGCTCGATCCCGACGTGCGCTTCACCCCACTGGTGGCAGAGGGACAGCCGGTGTCGGCCAACGCGGCGCTGGCCACGCTGGAAGGCGACGCGCGCGCGCTGCTCACGGCCGAGCGCACGGCGCTCAATTTTCTGGGCCGGCTGTCGGGCATCGCCACGCTGGCCGCGGCGTGTACGGCGGCGGTGGCCGGGACGACCGCGGTGGTGGTGGATACGCGCAAGACAACGCCCGGACTGCGCGCGCTCGAAAAATACGCGGTGCGCACCGGCGGCGCACGCAACCACCGCTTCGGGCTGGATGATGGCGTGCTCATCAAAGACAACCACATCAAGGCGGCGGGGGGCATCGCCGCCGCGGTGCAGGGGGCGCGGCGGGTCGCGTCCCATCTGCTGCGCATCGAAGTGGAATGCGAGACCGAGGCGGAGGTGCGCCAGGCGCTAGAGGCGGGCGCCGACGCCATTCTGCTGGACAATATGTCCACCGGCGAGCTGCGTCGCTGTGTCGAGCTGATTCGCGCGCGCGCGCCGCAGCTCATCATCGAGGCCTCCGGCAATATTGGCACCGATGCCGACCGGTTGCGCGCGGTGGCGCGGACCGGGGTAGATCTGATTTCGTTGGGCGCTTTGACCCACTCGGCACCAAATTTTGATGTCGCGCTGGAGTTTGCCGATCTGGCGAGCTAGAGCGTGGCGTGGATCGTTTGCGAATAGGCAGCGGCCTGTGCGCGGGATCCAGCGACCCAAGCGAGGAGCAAGCGACCCATGACACAAGTGATCCCGCGGGCAGCGCAGGCTGACCCGGCTGAGCCAGCTGACGCGGTGGAGTGTGACGAAAGCCAGCCGGAGCGCATTCTGCCGGTGCTAGCGGAGTGGCGCGCGCACGCGGATGGAGCGACAGCGCATCCAACCGCGCGGCACGCGGGCGCCGCGCGCGCCGACGAGATTCCGCGCGAGTATGCGCTGATGAATGCCGACGAGCTGGATGGGCGCATCGCTGCCGCGCGCGCCACGCTGGGCGAGCGGCTGGTGATCCTGGGCCACCACTACCAGCGCGACGAGATCATCAAATGGGCCGATGCGCGCGGCGATTCGTTCAAGTTGGCCCAGTTCGCGGCGTCTCGTCCCGAGGCCGATTACATTCTGTTCTGCGGCGTGCACTTCATGGCCGAAAGCGCGGATATTCTCAGTGGCGCGCACCAGACGGTGATTCTTCCCAATCCGGCAGCCGGCTGCTCTATGGCCGATATGGCCAGCATCGCCGAGGTGGAGGAGTGCTGGGAGACGCTCGATAGCGTCTTTGCAGGCGAAGACAACGCTGAGGGGCAGGCCGTGATCCCGGTGACCTACATGAACTCGGCGGCCGATCTCAAGGCATTTTGTGGTCGCAACGGCGGCATCGTCTGCACCTCGTCCAACGCGGCTACGGTGCTGCAATGGGCATTCGCGCGTGGCCGGCGCGTGCTCTTTTTCCCCGACGAGCACCTGGGTCGCAACACGGCGCTCGCGCTGGGCATCGCCCCCGAACAGATTGTCGTCTGGGACCAGCGACGCGACAACGGCGGCATCGAGGATGACGCGCAGCTCGTCAACGCGCGCGTTATTCTGTGGAAGGGCTGGTGCTCGACGCACCAGCGCTTCACCGTGGAGCAGATCGCACGGGCACGCGCCGAGCACCCCGGCATCCGCATCGTGGTGCATCCTGAGTGCCAGCACGCCGTCGTGGCGGCGGCCGATCTGAACGGGTCTACCGAATACATCATTAAGGTGATCGAGGACTCGCCGCCAGGCACGGTCTGGGGCGTAGGCACGGAGGTCAATCTGGTCAAGCGGCTGGCGCGCGAACATCCCGACCAGACGATTCTGTGCCTGGACCCCATCGTCTGCCCCTGTTCCACGATGTACCGCATCCATCCCGCCTACCTGGCCTGGGTGCTGGAGGAACTGGTGGCGGGTCGCGTAGTCAACCAGGTGCGCGTGGACGACGAGACGGCGCGCTGGGCCAAAGTGGCACTGGAGCGCATGCTGGCGAACAAGGCATAGTGGCGTGCGTTCGGACTATAATGGGCGCGGACGTCACACTGTGCGCGTAGTGCTCGCGCTCCCCCAGGGGCGCCGACATGGGCCGGATGCGGCCCAGGAGGCGGGCAATGAGCGAGGATCCAGAGGACGAGGAGCAACAGAGCAACCCGGGCGAGGACATCATGCGGGCGCTGTACGCGCTGCACTGGGGCGACGGGCTGACGCGCAACCAGATCCGGCGCCACTATCGCGGCCTGCCCCAGGCGATCTACCTGCGCCTGCCCGCGAGCAAGCGCTATTACTCCAGCGAGGAACTGCTCCACGATGTCGAGACCGCGGGCAGTCGGGCCGAAGGCGAATACCTGGGCAGCGCGCCCGATCTGCCCGAGGCGGAATCGCTGGACGCAGGCGGCCCGCCGGCCTGGGGCCCCTCGCCGCTGTTCACGCCAGGCGCATCGGTGGATGGCGGTAGCGCCGAGGATCGCGGCTCAAAGCCCGAGCCGGGCGAGTAGCTGCGGTAGGATGCGGCCAACTCTGGATCAGCACAGCAGAGCGGAGCCTGCGTCCAGGCTCCGCTCTACCACACCTGCGATACCGCTGCGCTATTTCGCTTTGAAGTAGTCGGCGTTGATCTTGATGTATTCCTGCCACTGGGCAGGCACGGCGCTCTCCTCGAAGATCGCGGTGACCGGGCAGGCTGGCTCGCAGGCGCCGCAATCAATGCATTCTTCGGGGTTGATGTAGAGCAATTCGACGGTCGCGAACTCTGGCTCGCCTTCGGTCGGATGGATGCAGTCTACCGGACACACATCCACACACGAGGCATCTTTTACACCGACGCAGGGTTGGGTGATGACGTAGGTCATGAATCGCGTCTCCTTCGATTGGTTTGAGAGCGTTATACGTTGCCAGGATCGCCATGCGTGCGGGGCAAGCGCATGGGTCAGCGTGAAGGTGTTGCGCAACGCGCCAGCCGAAGCGGCGCGCTTCGCTCCCATTATACCGCCAATTCGTTGCACTGTGGCGCTCAGGATTGGGGGTCCTCGGCCGCGATCTCAGCCAGCAGTTGTTGATCCAGTGCATCCAGCGCGGCGCGCGCGAGCAGATCGGGACGGCGGGCGCGCGTGCGCCGCAGCGAAGCCTTGCGCCGCCAGCGCGCCACTGCGCCGTGGTCGCCAGAGAGC
This sequence comes from Ktedonobacterales bacterium, assembly GCA_036000225.1. Lineage (GTDB taxonomy): Bacteria > Chloroflexota > Ktedonobacteria > Ktedonobacterales > JADMIN01 > DASYGC01. The sequence goes on from DASYGC010000642.1 coordinate 6,182, forward strand.
AGCACCTCGGGCACTCCCCAGCCGCGGAACTCTGGCGGACGGGTATACTGCGGATACTCCAGCAGACCAGCCGTGTGCGATTCCTCGGCGGTCGAGCCGGGCGCCAGCACACCAGGGAGCAAGCGTGTCACGGCGTCCACCAACACCATAGCGGCCAGTTCGCCACCGGTGAGCACGTAGTCGCCGATAGAGATCTCGTCGGTCGCCAGGTGTTCGCGCACCCGCTCGTCGATCCCCTCATAGTGGCCACACAGCAGCGTGATGCGCGGCTCGTCGGCCAGTTCGCGCGCGAGCGCTTGCGTGAAGACCCGGCCAGCGGGGCCCAGCAGAATGATCGGGCCGCTCACATGCACCGCCTCGACCGCCGCGAACAGCGGATCGGGCTTCATGACCATGCCCGCGCCGCCACCGTAGGGATAGTCGTCCACGATGTGGTGGCGATCAGTGGTGACCGCGCGTGGATTGTGCAAGGCGATCTCCACCAGACCACGCGTGCGGGCGCGGGCGATGATACTCTCGTCCAGCGGCCCGCGAAACATGTCGGGGAAGAGCGTGAATATGTCGAAGCGCATCATATGGTAGAATATCATCAAATACGTCGTCAGGCGCGGACTACACTCCGCGCGTCATAGCGCCCGCCGTGTCAGCGGCGGGCGCGCTCATGTGGAAACGCCCATGGCGATCCTGTGGCCGATCCGCTCGGATGGTCGCGATCAGACCAACCCGTCCGATTTCTTGCGCCGTGCGCTCAGCCACGTGGTGACGCTGGTTGAGGGCGGTGCGGGTGTGCTGGCGCTGCGCCCCAGCAGCGCCGCGCGCGAGGAGAGCGCGCGCGCCATTCACGATGAGAGCGGCGAACTGACCGTCGTCGCGTGGGGCATCGAACATGGGGCAGCGCGCCGCCTGGTGGCGCTGCTGGCGACGGATCGCCCGCCCGAGCCACTCGACGGCCGGCCGCTGGTAACTTCGTTTACCGAGTTGTGGGCGGGCGAGATCGCCACGTTGACACTGGGCGATGACCGGGGCACGGCCGGCGAGCTGCATCTACTCGGACGGATGGGCTTTGCCGAGACGGCAAACTTCGCCCAGGCGCGGCGACGGCGGGCGCTGCTGGGGGAAGTGGTGGTGGCCGCGCGCCAGCACCAGGAGATTACGCGTCTGCGCGATGAAAACCGCCAACTCGGCTCAATCCTGCATTTCAGCGGTGACGGCATTGTGACGGTGGATGCCAACCTGCGCATTACCGGCTTCAATCCCGCCATGGAAGGCATGACCGTCTGGCATGCCCATGAGGTGCTCGGCCGCTTCTACTATGACGTGTTGCGCCCGCGCGACCGCCAGGGTCAGGCGCTGGGCCTCGATCGCGATCCGCTGGTGCAGGCGATTGGGACGGGCCAGACAGTGGCCAACCGCGAGATCGTGCTGCTTACGCGCGACGGTCAGCCGGTGGATGTGTCGGTGACGGCGGCGGCGGTGCGCTCGCCGCAGGGCCAACCGATCAGCGGTGTGCTCAACGTCCGCGATATCACGCGTTCGCGTGAGGCCGAAGAGTTGCGCTCCACGTTCGTCTCGGTGGTCTCGCACGAGCTGCAGACGCCCATCGCCATCATCAAGGGCTACGCCAGCACGCTGCGCCGCGAGGACGCGACGTGGGATACGGCGACGCTACGCGGGCGGCTGACGGCCATCGAGGATGAGGCCGATCGCCTGAATCACCTGGTGAGCAACATCCTCTATGCCTCGCGCATCCAGGCGGGCGGTCTGACGATGGAACGCGCCGAGCTCAATCTGGCCGATGTCGTGCGCGGGGCGGTGCGCCGCTTTAAGGCGCGCGATCCACAGCTGGATGTGCGGGTGCGCCTGCCGGCAAACTGCCCCAGCGTGCTGGCGGACCGCGAGCGGATCGAAGAGGTGGTGCTGAATCTGCTGGATAATGCGGTGAAGTATGCCCCACGTGGCCGGCGGGTACGCGTCTCGGGCGAGGTGACCGCCAGCGAGGTCGTCGTGCACATCGCCGATCTGGGTCAGGGTATTCCTCTGCGCGAGCAGGAACGCATCTTCCAGCGCTTCCAGCGGGTGGATAATGTGGCCGCGCGGCAGACGCAGGGGGCAGGACTGGGGCTGTACATCTGCCGGGCCATCGTCGAGGCGCACGGTGGCCACATCTGGGTGCACAGTGAACTCGGCCAGGGCTCCACGTTTTCCTTTGGACTGCCGCGCGAGGAGCCCGCGCAGCTTCCCCTGGTCATCTTTGGCGATGAGAGCCATGACGTGGACTCGCTTGCCTCGCCCGAGCCGGTGGCCGCGGAGCCGTGAGTGGAGAAAGGCGTGAAGCCATGTCAGCGCAAGCCTTTGATCCGCGCAGCATCAGCGTGCTGGTGGTCGACGACGAGCCCAAACTGATCGATGTCGTGCGGATGAATCTGGAGGTCGAGGGCTATCGCGTGTTGGAGGCGAGCAACGGGGTCGAGGCGCTGGAACGGCTGCAAGCGGATCTGCCCGATCTGGTGCTGTTGGATGTGATGATGCCCGAACTCGACGGCTTCGAAACGCTCAAACGCATTCGTGTCGTCTCGCAGGTGCCGGTCATCATGCTCACGGTGCGCAGCGAAGAGACCGACCGTATTCGGGGGCTGGAGATCGGTGCCGACGACTACCTGGCCAAGCCGTACAGCCCACGGGAACTGCAAACGCGCATCAAGGCGCTGCTGCGCCGCACATTCACGCCAGCCCCGGCCCGCAAGACGCGCATCGTCGTGGATGACGATCTCACCATTGACTTCAGCAAGCACGAGGTGCTGGTGCGCGGCCAGAAAGTGACCTTGCGCCCCACGGAATATCGCCTGCTCTACCACCTCGTGAACAACGCGGGCCGTCTGATGACGCACGATGCCTTGCTCTCGAAGGTGTGGGGCCACGAGTACCGCGACGAATCGCAATACGTGCGGCTGTATATCACCTATCTGAGGCAGAAGCTAGAGCGCGATCCGGCGAAGCCCAGGTACATCTTGACCGAGCGGGGCATGGGCTACCGCTTCCGCGAGTTGGAGGCCGACCTCAAAGCATGATGCGCCAGCGGTGCTAGAGGCCCAACTGCGCACGCACGTCTTCCAGCGTGTCAACCGCCGCGTGTTGCGCAATGAGCTTGAGGATTACCTCATCAGCGACGTTCAGCGCCGCGAGCACGTCCGCGCTCAGCGCACCAAATCGCCCCTCCAGCATGACCTGGACCATGCTGCGTTCGCCTTCGAGCTTGCCTTCGAGCTTGCCTTCGAGCTTGCCCTCATCTTTCGCCAATGCGAACAGGCCGGACTGCCTGACCAATTCATCAATCATGGGATTGCTCCTCAGTGCTTCGAGCACATTCCGCTGCCGCAACCGCAGTTCGGAGAGAACTACCAGCAGGCCCGTCAGTTCACTACGCTCCGCTGGCAGCAGCGGCGCGGCGGCGATGCGTTCGGCGACGGCTACCACACGCTCCACTGTGACATCGGCCATCAGCGCGGCCAGCGGCCACAGATCGTAGTGGGGTCCGTCCAATACTCGCTCGGCCGGGATTTCCCAGAGCTTGACAATCTCGAAGTCGCTCCACAGCGAAAACCGCTGCCTCCATGGTATCACAAATGGTGGCTGGGGCACGGCATCAGCCGGGCGCAGAAAAACCACGACCGACTGAATCGGCAGGTGATCGCGCCGCCACAGACGCAACTTGTATTCGGCGACGCGCTCACCTATCTCATGATCCGGCGCGGTCTGCAACTCAACATGCAGCAGGCCGCGCTCCCCTTCCGGGGTCTCGACCTCCCAGACGAGATCGGCCCGACGCGCAACCGCCGGTAGTTCCGTCGAACGCTCACCACGCCAGCCAAGGTCGGGGGCCACCAGGGCCAGGAATCCGTCGTGGGCGCGGGTGAGCAGCCGCTTGAGCGCCTGATCGTAGTCTGGTCGGGTACCCGGAGGCTGCTTTCGTG
>DASYGC010000643.1:0-2989 GCA_036000225.1 Ktedonobacterales bacterium
TCGTTCCAAAGCTTTTCTAGTCGGAGTGCCGCCGCCGGATTTCCCTCCAACCAGAGCAGCGCCACCATCTCGCCAAAGGCACGTACGGATCGGCCGCCTTTGGCCGCACGTTTGATCTCACCCCCGACTGACTCTCTGAAACGGCTGGGATCGGGCAGTCCCTCGACCATAAACATGGTGAGCATCTCTGCCGCATCCAGAGTCCGATATGTCCCACGGCGGCGCGCGGCGGCCAGGTCCAATCCGCCGGCCTTCAACTGAGTCTCCAGCTGTACGCGATGCGCCTGCGTGGCGATCACGACGCAGGCATCGCCCGCGCGGAGTCCCTGCCGCATGAAGCCACTCAGGACATCTATCAGAAAGTCGTCGGTCTCGTAGAACTGGACGATATGCCCACCAGCTGGCTCGAACTCAGGCATTGTCGGCGGCTGCTGTATTGTGCTTGCCATGGAGAATCGTCCTCATACCTGTTGCGGTTGCGCATATGTCAGCATCGAACAACGCTCCTGTATCATATCCGATCCAAGTTCGTGTCGCTAACAGAGTCACCAGTTAATGGCGTTGCCCCGCCCTATTGGCCATGGCTGCCGCAATCGCGTCAGGGTCACACAGAGGCGCAGCGAGACAACCCCGTTCGCCCGTGTGCTCTCGTGTATAGCAAGGCACGTACCAGCGTAGAGCTTCGCGCGGAAGCGATTTTGCGCCGCGCCCCATGCCATGGATGTCAAGGCTGAGAGGTGACCGGACAGTCGAAAAGTTGTCATGATATGCGGCGCGGGAAGAACCTCACGTACAATGGTCCAAGAATTGCACAAGAACACGACAGGAGCCGGCCTCCGATGATATGCTGGGGCACCTCAAAGCCTACTACCAGGCACTGCGCTTACGCACATCGTACCGGGTGGCCCTGATGATTGACGTGCCCGTACCCTGGATCAAGGTTGAGGACGGCCAGCGGCGCTGCCCGCGGTCCAGGATCTGGAGGCCCGACCTACTGGCTCGTGTTAGGCCATTGGCGTGATGGCCGCCAGGCGCGCATCATTCAAGCGCACCCCAATTTGGGCAATCTGCTCGTCCGCGAAGCGGAAGACCACCGCACCGGCCTGGGTGTGGTGCGCTTCGTCGCGCGTGCGCCAGGTGCCCCTGTAACGTGCGGCCATTCCGAGGGGAGTGGCAGACACAAGGATGTCCTCAAAGCGCGCCTCAGGGAACTGCTCAAAGATGCCCTTCGCATAGGCGCACACCCGGTCGCGCCCCTGGAGCGTCGTCGCAAACACCGTTTTGCCGGGCAGCGTGTACGTCACGTCCTCCGTGCACAAAGCCGCCAGAGCGTTCCAGTCACCCGCGGTGAGCGCCGCAAAATACTGTCTGACGACATGGGCCTGTGCCTCTTGCTCCGGGCTCAAGGTAAGGTGCAGGGTGTTCGCCACGCGTGCGAGCAGGTCGTCCAGGTCGAAGGGCTTACCCAACACAAATGCCAGGTCCAAGTTGTTCACGGACTCCTGGTCCACCGGCCAGCCCGTGAGCACGCCAACTGGCGTCGGAAATGCGCGCTGCCGCAGCAATCCAGCCGCTGTCAGTTTGTCCGATGTGCGAGCTGCCAGCGAGTCGGTCAGAATGAGCTGCACAGTGGCGTTTTCCACGATGGCCAGCGCCGCATCGAGCGAGGTGGCCTCTAATACGTCATAGCCTTCCTCCTCCAGTAGTAGACGCAGGGCCTCACGGATGTTCGCATCGTCCTCAACGACCAAGATGCGGGGGGGCTGTAGAGTCATGGATGGCCGACCTTCTACTGAGTCTTGGTCCCCGCGCAAGCAGGGAGGTGATGGGTCCACAACTCAACAGCCACAAGCCGTTGTATAGAAGCCTCATACCAGTCAGCTGAGAAAGTCGGGAGGCACACGCATAGTGAGCATACCACAAACAGCGTCACCACTGGTCCTGCCCATACGCGATCTGTTCCGCGGTGGCGATGCGCCCCCTACCATACTGAGTCACAGGTCATGAGACGCGAGGCCGCCGGATCGAGCGCCGCAGATCGCGCAGATCGTGGAAGTCCTCTGTCGCGCGGCAGCTAAGCGGCAGCTTCGCCCGGTGGCTGCTAGCCGTTGTGGCACAGAAGTCGCGACAGCCTACTTCGAGTCCGCATGCCTCTAATGCATCTCTAGCGCACCGCTAACAGAGATTAAACGCAACGCCATTGACAGCGCGCACGCGCTTTTGTATAGCTATATCTGGAACATCGCGGCGGCCATCGCGGGCCGGTCGGGAGCCGCGCCCGGTGCCTCGCGGACCATGTTATCAACCATAAAAGGAGGTCTGTGCTATGCTGACACGCTGGTTTGATGCTGATTCGTTCCCCGAAGCGACTTCGCTGCGCAGTATGATGGACCGCCTGCTTGAACAGGCAGTGGTGCGACCTGGTTCATTCCCCACCACGGCACATGGCGGGCTCACACCGCCCATCAATGTCGCCGAGCAGGACAGTCGCTACGTCGTGCAGGTCTATGTGCCCGGGATTAAGCCTGAGGATGTGGAGTTGTCGGTGCGCCAGAACACGCTGACAATCAAGGGGCACTGGGGGGAGCCCGCGCTCGGCACAGATGGCGCGTCGGGCAAGCCGGTGTCCTGGCTGCTCCAGGAGTTCGGTCGCGGCGAGTTTACCCGCAGCCTCACAGTCCCCAAGGCCGTCGACAGCGCACAGGTCGAGGCCGACTACGAGGCCGGCATTCTGACCATCACGCTCCCCCTGGCCACACACGAGCAGGCACGTCCCATCACGATTCGGCGACGTGACGCCACGACGCGCGATACGCGCACGGTAGACGGTTCCACAAATAAACGTCAACCCCAGCTTCAAACGTCTGGCGATCACTGACGATCAGGGATCTGTGAAGCTCCCTTGAACCCGATGGTGGTCCTCGGGTGTCTTCACCGCCACGCATGTGACTACCGCGCTGGGCAATCTGCTCAGCGCGGTTTCTTGCTG
>DASYGC010000644.1:0-9064 GCA_036000225.1 Ktedonobacterales bacterium
TATGTGCTGGGTGAGGTGGAATCACAGGATCAGCAAGGGGCGAGTGCCATGTCGCTGGTGCTGTTGGCGCTGGCCTTCGCGCTCATCGTGCTGGTGGATACGCTGCAGAGGCGCGCCAATCGCGCGAGGAGGATGGCATGAGCGCACAATCCGCGGTACGCGTGCCGTCGAGAGGCAACGGCGCCGCACAGGCGGCGCCACCGGCAACGGCGTGGGGAGCGCGTCTGCGCGGGCGCATGTCTGCGGCGCGGCGTAGCTGGCGCCGTCTGGTGCTGGTCGGTATCGTACTCTCCTACGTGGGTGTGATCGTGGTGGCTCCCCTTGCCGCGCTGGTCGCCGGCGCGCTCAGCCAGGGCTGGGGGGCAGTCAAGAGCGCGTTGGCCGATCCCGCTGTGGCCGGCGCTTTTCTGCTCACCCTGCAAATCAGTCTGATCACCGTGGCGGTTACGGGGACCTTCGGGGCGCTGGTCGCGTGGATGCTGGTGCGCTACCCGGTTCCAGGCCGGCGCATCATCAATGGGCTGATCGACCTGCCCTTCGCGCTCTCGTCAGTGGTGGTCGGCTTTACGCTCATTCTCCTGTTCGGACGGCTGGGGCCGCTGTATCACCTGGAATACGTGCTGGGCCTGCGGATTGTGTTCGCGGTGCCGGGCATGGTACTGGCGACGATCTTCGTTACCCTGCCCTTCATGATCCGCGAACTGATGCCAGTCATCATGGGGCTCGATCGCGAGCAGGAGCGCGCGGCGGCGACACTGGGCGCGCGGCCCTGGCAGACGTTTCTGCTGGTGTCACTGCCCGCCCTACGCTGGGCCATCCTCTACGGACTGGTGCTCACGTTCGCACGCGCATTGGGAGAGTTCGGCGCGGTGCTGGTGGTGGGCAACGACATCCAGGGGTTGACGGAGACCGTGCCGCTCTTCATCTACCGCGCACTGGCGAACCGCGACGCGGGCGGCGCGTATACGGTGGCGCTGCTGCTCGGCGCGCTCTCCCTCATGCTCGCCGTCGGCATCGAGTGGCTGCGCCGCTTCCAACGGCGGTAGCCAGCGCGACGATGGAGCGCCACATGCGCAGCGCGGCCGCGGCGGCGCGTGCTACCATGTGGGCGCGGTCGTCAGCTGCTGTCCACCGTCGCACACTGGAGAGAGATTCGGAGTCATGCGTCGCGTTCGTCTCAGCACGCTGCTTGTCAGTCTCAATGTGGTGTTGCTGCTGCTCGCCGTGGGTGGCATGGCGATCGTGGCGGTCGGACTGTTGCGCCAGCTGGCCGATGAACAGGCGCTGGCGCGGGTGTCGGCCGCGGGCACAACGGCGCAACAACAGATTCTGAGCGCTGAGGATCTGTTACTGACACAGGCGCAGGTGCTGGCCGAGCGCCCGACCCTCCTACGGCTGATGCGGGCCCACGATGCGCGCGACCTGGCGAGTTACCTGGGACAGTATCAACAGACGAGCCAGTTGGGCGGCTGCGTGGCGCTGCTGGGCGACCAGGAACTGGCGACCAGCGGCGTGATCCTTTCGCTTGGATCACTGCACCTGGCACAGGCACAGGCCAGCCCACGCTTCTTCGTCACCCAGACCGGCGCGCCACCAATCATGGGCGCATGGGCGGGCGTGCCGGGCGAACCAGGCGGCGCGGTGGTGACCACGCGGCCACTGGATGCGACCTTCGCGCGCGGCATCGAGGCGCAGATCAATCTCTCGGTAGACATCCTGGATCCTGAGGCCGCGCGGACCAGCGGTTCCGCTGACCAGGTGGCATTGCGCCTGCGCGCGCTTGCCACGGGGCATCTCGTCACACAGCGCCTGAGCGACCCAGCGGCCTATGTCGCGGTGGCACCCATTCGCGCGCCATCGGGCGAGACCGTTGGCGTGATCGAAACGCTGCTGCCGGCGACTGGTACCAGCGCGTCCCTGCGCGAACTGAGCGTGACACTGCTCGTGCTGGCGCTGATGGTCTCCCTGGTATGCGCGGCCGTGAGCTTCGCGATCGGGCGCCGGCTGGGTTGGCCCCTCCATCGGCTCGCCATGGTCGCCGCGCGTATCGGCCGTGGCGACCTGGAGACGCCGGTCATCCCACCCAGGACAGGCGCCGAGGTGATCTTGCTCGCACGCACCCTGGATGAGATGCGTGCGCGCCTGCTGGCGTTGACCGCCGATCTCCGCCGGCAACAAGCCGAGGCTAGCGCCATCCTCACTGGTATCGTTGAAGGCGTCTTCACAGTGGACTCCGAGCGCCGCATACGCTATGTGAACCCACAGGCAGCGGCGCTGCTTGGGATCGAGCCGCGCAGCGCGATCGGGCGCTTCTGTGGCGACGTGCTCAACCCACAAGGCCGGGACGGGGTGCGACCCTGTGAGGACCACTGCCCGATCGTCCATGCCCGTTTCCAGGGCGGCGTGCGCGCGACCGAGCAGCTGCGCGTGGCCGACGGGACGCGGCGCACGGTCGTCATCACCAGTGCCGCGCCTGACCAGGGGCAGCAGGTGCAGGTGCTGCGCGACGAGACGGAGGTCGAGGCGACACGCCGCCTGCGCGACACCATACTGGCGAATATCTCACATGAGTTCAAGACACCCCTCGCCGCGCAACTGGCCTCCATCGAGCTCTTGCTCGATCGTTTGCCCGAGCTCTCGCTGGACGACACCGGCCAACTGGTGCTGGCGCAGCAGCGCAGCACACTGCGTCTCTCGCGGTTGATCGACAACCTGCTGGAAAGTGTGCGCATCGAGTCGGGACGCACAGACATCCGTCGCCAACACGTGGCGCTCGACGAGGTGGTACAGGATGCGATGGAGTTGACCCACCCGCTGCTGGCGCAACGCCAGCAGGAGGCTAGCGTGCGGCTGCCCTATCCGCTGCCACCGGTGACCGGAGACGCTACACGGCTGGTGCAGGTCTTCGTGAACCTGCTCGCTAACGCGAGCAAGTTCGCGCCTGCGGGCTCGACCATTGGGGTTGGCGGCGAGGTGACGGGCGAGCGCGTGACGCTGTGGGTGGAGGACGAGGGACCCGGATTGCCAGCACTGCCAGACGACGCCCTGTTCGAGCCGTTCGTGCGCGCGACCGGCGAAGAGCCGGAGCAGGGTGGCATGGGGCTGGGGCTGTGGATCGTCAAGTCGATCGTCGATCGTCACGGCGGCCAGGTCTCATCCACACGGCGGCCGGGCGGAGGCGCCCGCGTGCGGGTGACGCTGCCGCTGGCGCATGCGCCAGCCGCGGTGGTGGCTGGGCCGGCGGAGTCCCGCGCGGATGGTGGCGCATGCGATGGAGCGAGCGGATGAAGATTCTGGTAGTTGACGACGACCTCGTGCTTGTGGACCTCATCAGCTTCGCTCTGCGCGGCGCGGGTCACGTGGTGGTGGAAGCGACCGATGGCGGCGCCGCGCTGCAACGCTTCGAACGTGAGCGGCCCGATCTCGTGATCCTCGACGTCAACCTTCCCGGCCTCGATGGGTTCGCGGTGTGCCGCGGTATGCGCCAGCTCGCCGACACGCCGATCCTGATGCTCACCGTGCGCAATGCGGAGGAAGATCATGTGCGCGGACTCGACGAAGGCGCCGACGACTATTTGACCAAGCCGTTCAGCCCTCGTACATTACTGGCGCACGTGAGGGCATTGCTCCGGCGCACTGGTATCGAACAGCCCGTTTCGCTCGATGCGGGCGATCTGCGCCTGAATTCAGAAGACCACACGATGAGCGTGCGCGGCGCGGTGGCGCATCTGACCAACCGCGAACTGCGGCTGGTCCAGTATCTCGTCGCCAATGTCGGCCGGCCAGTGCCAGCTGAACGGCTGACAACTCACATCTGGGGCTATCAGGGCACGGGCGATCGCCAGCTGCTCAAGCAGATCGTCCATCGCGTGCGCCAGAAGATCGAGCATGATCCCGCCGCCCCACGCTACCTCATGACCGTAGCGGGTGTTGGCTACATGCTGCGTGCTACGCCAGCGGATATGCCGGTGGTAATGGAACCGGACGATGAACTGTCAACCCCCTCAGCGGTCTGCCGTAACGATGGGCGTACTGACCTATAGAACGCGCCATGCCTCACGCCAGTCTACGTCGCCGGTTCCGGTGCCCGAGGTATGCGAGGCAGCATGCGCCGCGCACCGAGTGGCGCAAACCCATAGCATACCAGCGCAGGAGAACCAGTCCATGTCTCGCGACGTCGCCGGTGCTCACCTGGCAACCACTATTCTACTCCTCGAGGTGAGTCCGTCGGACCAGCCGGCGCTGGTTGACCTGGCGCGCGGCACCCAACCGATCTTCGCCAAACAGCCCGGCTTCGTGTCGGGCACCCTGCTCACGAGCGCCGATGGCACGCGGCTGATCCAGGTGCTGCAATGGCGCTCGGCGGCCGATGGCGCGGCCTGCATGCGTAGTGCGGATTGGGCGAGCGAGGCGGGCGCGCGTTTCATGGCCTTCATCGGCGCGGGCAAAGCCGCGATGGAAGTCGTGCCATGCGCGGTCGTTTCCACGTCAGCGAGTACGGAGTGAGGGTGCGGGCTGCGAATTTGTGACATACTGGCGCCAGGCGTGGCGTTTTGGTTTGACCCTTTCTGGCGCGCCTGCTGCCCGGCCGCGGTCGTCCGCGGCCGGGCAGTGTTTTGCCGGAGCACCCGTGATGTGCCCAGCAGCGCGAGCAGACCTTCGCCCAGCGTCCCGCGCCGTAGGAACGTGACCAGCGCATGTTCGGCGTCATGCGCGAGCGGCGCGACGAGCGGAGTACCCGCCACTTCCAACTCGCGCCAAAATGCCGCCAGAGCGTCAGTGTCTCCGGCGGCAAGCGCGACTCGCAGCCGCATGATGCGCGGGCTGTGGGGTGATTGTGCATCTGCCATGCCGAATCCTGCCTTCTACGCGTACTCGCTGGCGATCCGCGCATTGAGAAAGGGCGAGAAGTGGTCGTGGCTACCGTGGCGGCCCCAACTCGATCGCCGCGCGCAGTTCGGCGGGCGTGGTGCGGTGGCTGAAGCCTTCCAGCCACCAGGTCGTGCCCGCGCCGGCATAGTCCACCAGCCGCGCCATCCCGGCGGCATCGCGCGCCGCGTGCCCGCGCAGCACTACCTCGAACGGCGCATCCTGTCCCGCCGCCGCGCGTAGCGGCTGGATGTAGGCCAGCATGGCACGCACGTCTTCGGGCGCGAGGCCGCCGCCCGACCCGATGGGGAAGACGCCATCCCAGCGCGCCGCCCGGCGAAAGGGCGCCTTGTGGGGCCAGATGCCGCCTACCCAGATGGGGATGCGGGGCTGTCGCGTCGGACAAGGCAGGAATTGCGCCCGCTCGACCTGATAGTGCTGGCCGGCGAAGCTGAACGGCTCGCCGCTCCACAGGCCCGTCAGTACCTCGAGCGCCTCATCGAGCATCGCGCCATGCGGCCGATCCTCCGCCGGCTCGCCAAACGCGCTGTACTCGCGCCACCAGTCGCCGCCGAGTCCCACGCCCAGCACCAGCCGTCCGCCAGAGAGCTTATCGAGCGTGGCCGACGCGCGCGCGACCTGCCACGGACGCCGGCGGGGCAGCGGGGTCACCATCGGCCCCAGCTGAAGACGCGTGGTGCTCAGCGCCATGGCGGTCAGCGCCACCCAGGGGTCCACGAACGGCACCGGCTCCTCGAACGCGATGTGATCCCACAGGAAGAAGCCATCCCAGCCGACGGTCTCCGCCGCGCGCGCCAGTTCGGACAGTTCGCGCACACTGGCGCAGGCGCCGAAGTTGGGCAGATACAGGCCGTAGCGCATCGTCGCTTCCTTCACACCAGGTGCCGAGTGATTTGCCCGCCCGATTCCCGTCCAGGATATCACGTGGTCCAGAGGCACGTCGAAATCTGGGCCGCCAATGGTACACTGTGGTTGATGGCTGGCCGCCGCTCTGGGGGCGCGAAGCGACGCTGGGGTGCGCTTGGATGGCTGACCCGCATGCTGCGTGCCGCCTATCGCGTGGCCGATGAATTGAGGAGTCAGCGTTGCCAGGCTACGAGCGCGCGATGACCGATCGCGCCTTGACTGACCCCGCGCTGCCCGCGCTGCGACAGCTGATCGATCCCAGCGGCGCTACACGGATGTTACGCGCGGCCTGGAAGGTCGGCCTCTGGCCGCCTGGGCTCCCGGCGCCTGAGGTGCGTGCCGTGCATGTGCTGCGCTATCACGCGGGCAGCCGCTGCACGCTATGGCTGGCGCTCGATGGCTGGCCCGCGAGCAGCTGCATCGCGAAGATCCACCGGCGTGGGAACGAGGCGACAGCTGATGTATTGCGCCGGTTGAGCCACGCGGGATTCGCCTCGGGCCAGTGCGAGCGTGTGCCGGAACTCGTCGCCGCCCTGCCAGACTGCCATCTACTCGTGCTGCAAGTGGCTCCCGGTGCGCCGATACACCGGTTGACGCCCGACGCGTTGCCTGAAGCAGCTGTGCGCGCCGCGTACTGGCTCGCCGCCTTCCACAGCACGTGCCTGTCGCTGCCCCCAGCGTACGCGCTGCGCCATCCGCTGGTGATGGCCAGGCGCTGGCACGCCCGCCTCGAACGCGCGGCGCCTGAACTCGCTGACGATGCCGCCCACCTGTGGGATGCGCTGGTCGCCGCGAGCCCGGCGTGGCCGCCACAGGCGCGGCTCATCCATGGAGACTTCGGCGCGGAACACCTCTTCATCGCGCCCGATGCAACGACGGTGATTGATTGGGACCGTTGCCGGCCGGGTGACCAGGTCGAAGATGCCGGGCGATTTGTGGGGTCGCTCTATGCTCGCGCTGCGCGTGAGCGTGCCGGTGCCACCGAGATGGCGGCCGCGGCCGCCAGCTTTTGCGCGGCCTATTGCGGCGCGCAACCAGCTGCCGCGGCGTCGCTGCCGTTTTATGTGGCGCTGGCGTGTCTGCGCCGCGCGAGCCGCGCCGCCTGTGCCGGCGCCGACGACCGTGACACCGCAGGCAGCGCGCGTTACCGACGGCGGGCGGCGCGGCTCGCGCGCGCTGGACAGGCTACGCTGGCAACGATCGCTTGGACCTGACAGCCAATCAGCCAGGGGAGTCGCTTTCCGACGTTGGGGACGCGTTCTCCAGGCGCGCGGCGGGGCTCTGGTGTTCGGGGTCCAGGGGCGTAGACAGTGGTTCGTCCGGCTCAGGCTGGCCCGCCGGTGGCAGACTCGAAATGTGCAACGGGGGCGCGGCGAGGCCGGCCCGCGGCGCCTGCCACGCGAGCAGCATGACAATCCGACCGGCATGGTCATCGCCGGCTTCTGCCAGCAGTTCGAGTGTCAGCTGGTCGCCGAGGCGCAATCCAACCGCGCGATCTCCCACGCGTATGCGCACCCCACCGCTGCGCAATGCCTCCGCGAGCGCGCTGAGATGGTGGGCGATCTCATCGGGGCCGCCCCGCACCTGGGACACGACGCGTGGACCGGCGCCTGCTTGCGAGCGATGATGGTGATGCGGGGAATGGTGGTGCGGGGAATGGTGGCTCTGTTGGTGTGACATCGTGCTGCTCCTCGTTCTTGCCGCCAGGCAGACGGCTCATTACTCCGCTAGTCGTTCGCTTCGGCTCACCGTTCGCTGGAATCGTGATCGGGGCGGATCACGAGCCGCCAGAGCCAGGAATCTGGAGATTCCGGCTCCCGTGTAGACGCGATCCAGCGAGCCAACCGCCGCGCCTGGTCGTCAACCCAATCCCGTCCGGACGTGGTGTCGTGGAAGATGGGTTCGCTGGCCAGCGCTGTCCGCGCCACACCGTCCACCAATCCGCGTAACGCCATGGACTTGAGCCGGCGCAGGTCGCTCGCGCACACGGGCAGTTGGGAGCGCGTCCCCAGCCGTTCCAGGGCCGGCCGGATGCGCGTGCCCTTGCGTTTGCCCGCGACCTTGCGTAGTTTGGTCACGCTCTCGTAGACACCACTCCACAGATCCTCCAACAGATGGATCGCCTCGCGCCGTAAGAAGGCCGTTCCGTCCACGCTCGCGGCATCACCTACCAGGAATCCATGCTTGCGCCGCGCATTCAAGTCGTCAGCGCGGCGGTGGTAGATCAGATACCTGCCATGGATATCGCCGGTGGGGTACCACCGTTGCACTGCATCCTGGATGCGGCCGTGGATGCCCACATCCACAAACGTCACCGCGCGGGCGCCGGTGAGGCCCTGTCCACGCAGATAACCTTCCACCAGCCGGCGTGTGGCTACACAGGCACAGCCCTCTCTCACCAGGTGACGCGAGAGATAGGCGAGGCGCACCTGCCGGGACGAGACACCGCGAAAACGGGCGGGCGTGACCCGCAGCAGGACGCGCTGAGCCAGAAAGGAACTGATGCCATCTCGCGCCAGACACAGATTCAGGCCATTGCGCGCCACGCGCAGGTCGTCGAGGCACCGTGCGGCAAAGGCGGCGAGGATCGGAGCGTACAGGTCGCGACTCACCGCATAGAGCTGGTGAGCCGCGTGTTCGGGCAGCAACTCGAAGCTGCCCAGGAGGTCGAAGGGAGGGGAGGCCATCATGCTCAAGCAAACAGCATATCTCATGCCAGTTCGTGGCTCCGCCAGGCGAATCGGGCACAATCTTTGCGCACACTGGACGGTCGTGCCGCTGACATCTGGCAGGCGTGCCTGGTGAGAGGTGTGGACCGATAGCGCTCGTGGTGGCGTAGCGGGCGGTAGCGACCTTGTGGCTTGTCGCCGGCAGGTGCCGCTGTGGTCCGCTGCTGATCATCACCGATGGCCGCTGCGACCGGCTGGGCGTGCACCGCGAGCACGCCTACATCCTGCCGAGGGGGCACAGCCTGCCGTTTGTGCCGCGCGGCGAGGTGTTTCGAATCGAGTAACGCGCGGCGCGCGCGATCGAGGCTGGTCTCGCAACCAGGGAGAAACCGGCACTACAATCTGGCTGTGGGTCTGTGGGACAGATCACACCCTCGGTGGGAGCGCACTATGCTACGCCGGCAACGATGGTGCGTGCCTATTGGGGAGAAAGGGTGACAGAGTATGCCCAGGTCGCTGCGCGTGTCCCGTCAGCGGTTTATCAATGCTCCGAGTGCGCGCGTGTGGGCGGTGGTAGGCGACTTCGGCCACGAGGACCG
>DASYGC010000645.1:0-5200 GCA_036000225.1 Ktedonobacterales bacterium
GGCAGCTCACCCCACGTAGGGGCGTCCGCTTCTTATTGCTCACCCCGCGGCAGCGGGGCGACGCCGCGCCACGGGTGCGCGCCTGCCGCTCCCCGTGGCGCCAAACCAATCGAAGAAAGAGACGAGACTCATGGCCGCCGAAGAAAACTTCACGCTCACCACGTTCTACAGCTCGTGGAAAGAATACCAGAATCACCTCAAAGAGGCGCTCGCGCCGCTCACCGCCGAGCAGCTCGCGCTGCGCGCCGCGCCGGGCCTGCGCTCGGTCGGTGAGAATGCCATGCATATCATCGGCTGCCGTATCGGCTGGTTCACCATGACCCTGGGCGAGGACGGCGGCGCAAACGCGCAGGCGTTCGCGAGCTGGGGTGAACGCGAGAGCAGCGGCGTCCCAACCGCCGCCGAGTTGGTTCAGGCTCTCGACCAGACCTGGCAATTGATGGCCGATTGCCTGGCCCGCTGGAGTCCCGCCGATATGCAACAAACCTTCCCCGACGATTGGGATGGCAAGATCGTCCACTTGTCGCGCGCCTGGGTGGTCTATCATGTGCTCGAACACGACCTGCACCATGGCGGCGAGGTCTCGCTCACCCTGGGCATGCACGGCATCCCGGCGGGTTTCCCCGGCTGAGCGGGTGTCGGGACATGCCGGTTGAGAGGACCACCAGCCATGCGCACGCACCAGTCCGGCGATACGCCCACACCCACTGGTGTCCAGCAGCCAGCGGAAGAACGGCGCGTGCGCGAACAGATCACGGCCAGCAACATCCGCTTCATCAACCTGGAGTTCACTGACGTGGTGGGCCTGGCCAAGTGTGTCACCATCCCGGCGGAGCAGTTCCGCGATTGCCTGGCGCATGGCAAGTGGTTCGATGGCTCGGCGATCGAGGGCTTCGCCCGCGTGGTCGAGAGCGATATGTACCTGCGGCCTGAACTGAGCACCTTCGCCGAGATCCCCTGGCGGCCCAGCGATCCGCGGGACGAGGCGCGCGGCGCGGTGGCCCGCGTGATCTGTGATGTGCTCACGCCCTCGGGCGAACGCTTTGAGGGCAATCCGCGCGCCGTGCTGGTGCGCGCACTCGACGAGGCTGCGCGTCTGGGCTACCGCTACGCGGTATCGCCCGAACTGGAGTTCTTCCTGCTGAGTCAGCGCGATGGCATCCCCGGCGAACCACTGCCCCACGACCGTGGCGGCTATTTCGATCTCTCCACCGATCTCGCCGCCGATGTGCGCGCCGAGATCGTCGCCGCGCTGGCGCGCATGGCGGTGAAGATCGAGACCAGCCACCATGAAGTCGCGGGCGGGCAGCACGAGCTGGACTTCGCCGCCACCGACGCGCTGCTGGCGGCCGATGCCGTCATCACCGCGCGTCAGGCGGTCAAGGCTGTAGCCCAGCGCCATGGCCTGTGGGCGACCTTCATGCCCAAGCCCTTCTATGCGCGCAATGGGTCAGGCATGCACATCCATCAGCAGTTGCTGCGGGTGAGCGATGGCGCGAACGCCTTCTCCGATCCGGCCGACGCCGTCTACGGACTTTCAACGCTGGCGCGCCACTTCATCGCCGGTCAGCTCGCGCACGCGGCCGGGCTGAGCGCGGTGCTCTGCCCACTGGTCAACTCGTACAAGCGGCTGGTGCCCCATTTCGAGGCGCCGACGCTGATCAATTGGGGCCGGGTCAACCGCGAGGCGCTGATCCGGGTGCCACGCGCCGCCGCCGGCGCGCCGGGCGGCGCTCGGGTGGAGCTGCGCTGCGCCGATCCCAGCTGCAATCCGTACCTGGCCTTTGCCGCCATGCTGCACGCTGGCCTGGATGGCATGCGGCGCGAACTGCCCGTGCCCCCTCCGGTGGAGGAGTCGGTCTACCCACGGGATGAGGCCCCGCGTCTGCTGCGTCCAGAAGGCGCGTTGCCCGCGACCTTGGGCGAGGCGCTCGCCGCGCTGGACGGCGATGAGGTGGTACGCGGCGCGCTGGGCGAGTTGATCGCCGAGTGGTTCATCGAAGCCAAGTCGCAGGAATGGGCGGAGTACCGGCGCCAGGTGCATGCCTGGGAGATCGAGCGCTACCTGCCGATGTTCTGAATCTGGCTGAATTTGCCGATGTTCGCCCATGTTATAATCGAAGGATATGGGTGTGGAACCAGCGACAAACAGCGGCAAAACCCGCTGTCTGGATTGCGGCGAGGAGCGGCCACATGGCGGTGAAATCACCAGGCAAAGACGAGCAAAAGGCCCAACCGAAGAATGGCAAGGTGTCGCGGACGGCGGCGGAGGTCAACATCACCCTGCTCAAACAGTTGAGCGAGACTCCCGGTGTCTCGGGGCGTGAGGAGCGCGTACGCGCGCTGGTCATCGAGCAGCTCAAGCCACTGGTGGACGAGATCAAGGTCGATACACTGGGCAATGTCGTCGCGTTCAAGCGTGGCAAGGGCGAACGGCGCGTGATGCTCGCCGCGCACATGGACGAGATTGGCTTCATGGTCAAGTACGTGGACGAGCGCGGCTTCGTGCGGCTGCAGCCGCTGGGCGGCTTCGATCCACGGGTGCTCGTCGCGCAGCGTGTCATCGTCCACACCGCCGGCGGTGAGACCCTGCGCGGGGTGCTGACGCCCGCCACCAAGCCGATCCACCTGCTCGGCGATGACAAGCCCGGCGCCCCCAAGCTCGAAGAATTCTATGTGGACCTGGGCATGTCCGGCGCACGGGTACACGAGCTGGTGGACATCGGCGACTCGGTGACGCTCGATCGCACGCTGGAGCGCACCGGCGACTGTGTCATCGGCAAGGCGCTGGACGACCGCTCGGGCGTCTTCACGATGATCGAGGCGCTGCGCAAGCTGGGCAAACACCAGGTCAACATCCTGGCCGTCGCCACTGTGCAGGAGGAGGTCGGCCTGCGCGGGGCCACCACCTCGGCCTATCACGTGCAGCCCGATGTTGCCATCGCGCTGGATACCACGCTGGCTGTCGATACACCGGGCATGCCCGAGACTGAGGCCGTCACGCGGCTGGGCGATGGGGTCGCCATCAAGCTGTTCGACTCGTCGGCCATCCCCAACTACAAGCTCGTGCGCCATCTGCGCCGCATCGCCGAGGAGCACGACATCCACCATCAGCTCGAAGTGTTGCCACGGGGCGGCACTGATGCCGGCGCCATGCAACGCACGCGCTCGGGCGTGCCGGCGATCACGCTCTCGATCCCCTCGCGCTACGTGCACACCGTCAACGAGATGGTCAATCTGAGCGATCTGGATGCCGCCGCGACCTTGCTGGCGCGCTACCTGGAGGCCGCGCATACCGGCGACTACGAGCTATAGCGCAGCGGGGAAATTCGCACCGGGCAGCGAGCGTCCACCGGACGCCCCTACTCACGTTTGGGATGCGGTGTGGATGAGGCGGCTTCCATGGACGGCATCTTCAACATTGATAAGCCGCTGGGCATCACCTCGCACGACGTCGTCGCCCGCGTGCGGCGGTTGGCGCACCAGAAGCGTGTGGGGCACGCGGGCACGCTCGACCCCGCCGCCTCGGGCGTGCTGCCAATCTGCCTCGGCCAGGCTACGCGCGTCGCGGAATACCTGAGCGAGAGCGGCAAGGCCTATCGCGCGACCATCCGCTTCGGCAGCGTCACCGATACCTACGACGCCGAGGGCGCGGTGGTGCGCAGCGCGCCGGTGGCGCTGACGCGCGCGGTCATCGCGGCGGCGCTGCCCGATTTCCTGGGGTCTCACCTGCAAGTGCCTCCGATCTATTCGGCGCTCAAGCGCGCGGGCCAGCCGCTGTACAAGCTGGCCCGCGCCGGCGAGGCCGTGACGGTTGAGCCGCGACCGATCGTGATCCACGACTTGCGCATCGTGAGCTGGGAGTTGCCGGATCTGGTGCTGGATGTGGCGTGCGGCAAGGGCACGTACATCCGCTCGCTGGCCTACGACCTGGGCGAGCGGCTCGGCCCGGGCGCGCACCTCGCCGCGCTGGTTCGCACGCGCTCCGGCCCTTTCAGCCTCGACGACAGCATCACCCTTGAGGAGTTGGATTCAGTCCTGGCGGATGGCACCTGGCCCGACCACCTCTACGCCCCCGACGAGGCTCTGCTGGACCGCGACGCCGCGATACTCGGCCCTGCGAGCGAGACGCGCCTGCGCAACGGGCAGGTGCTGCGGGACCTCTCCCCCCAGCCCCCTCCCCTGCGTGGGGAGGGGGAGCCGGAGACGACCGCGCACGGGGAAGCGGGGGAGCCAGCGAAAGCCCCTCTCCCGCGTGAGGAGGGGGAGCCAGCGAAAGCCCCTCTCTCGCACACAGGGGAGGGGCTGGAGCAGCCAGAGGCGGATGCCGCGCTGCTTCGCGCCTATTCCGCCGATGGGCGCTTTCTAGGCATCCTGCGCTGGGCGGCGGACGCTGGCGCGTGGCAGCCCTACAAGGTGCTGGCGGTGGACCCGGTGGATCTGCCCGCGTAAACCGCGCGCCAACCGTCGCGCAACCTGCTATAATGCCCTCGCGGCTGAGGTGGTCGCGGAGGGAGGACGCGATGGCGGGGCAAACCGGCGAGATGCGCGAGCGCGTGGTGGCGCTGTTGGCCGCGCAGACGGACCGCGGCGCGCTCTGGCGCGAGCTGGCGGAGCTGTCGCGCGCGCGCGGTTTCGCGGAGACGGCGAACCTGTGGGCGCCCGCGCTCTACGAGCGCGACGTCGCGTTCTTCGAGCCGCTCCTGCTCAAATACCTGCGCAGCGCGAACGAGGCGACCATTCGCGCGTTGCTGCCGCGCTGCGAGGCGGCGGGCCAGGCAGCGCTCTTCACCGGCCTGTATCGCAAGATCGCGGATGCCGCGAGCTGGAACCAGGATGTGCTGGCCCTGGCGCAGAGCGCGCCGACCGACGATGCGCTGGAGCGCGCCCTGGCGCTACGCGAGCCGGGCAACGACGCGCTCGCGCTCACCGAAGAGACGGCGCTCGCGCTCTACCGGCGCAATCCGCGGCGCTTCTCCGATTACGTGCGCGACCACATCCATCGCGGCTGGCGCAATCAAAGCACCTATCCGCAACTGCGCGCGGAGGCGCGCGTGCGCGGCGATGACACGCTCTATTGGGCGCTCTTCCGCGCGCTGGCCGACAGCGACGAGTGGCAGACGGCGCTGGGCGAGTTGCTCAAGGACGACGTGCCCGCGGAAGCCATCGCCGAAGAGTTGGGGCGGCGGCACATCGAGCA
>DASYGC010000646.1:0-16540 GCA_036000225.1 Ktedonobacterales bacterium
GAAGCAGGAACCAGGCACGCTTGTCTCCTCGTGGGATCCAGCGGTAAGTTCTGGAGTTCTGGAGAACGGCGTTGCGACTCCTCCACCAGAGGACTATAATGGCGGCGACCACAAAGGTCGCGACGATGAGGGTGGTGGAGAGATGGAGGAACGGCGATGGCGACCAGCATTCCCAGCGGCACTCCGGTTGCGCGGCGTGATTACGATCGGCTGGCACGGCGCACCCAGCTGCTCGAAGAGCAAGTACGCGCGCTGATTGTGCTGCAAAACGTCGCCAATACCGTCAGTGGTGAGGCCGACCTGCCGGTGCTGCTGCGCAAAGTCGCGATGGCGGCCGTGCGCATGGCGTCTGGCACCGCCAGTGCCCTCTATCTGATCGATCCACGCGGCGAATCGCTGCTGGTCGAGGCCGTCGAGACACGCTCGGAGGCCGATCGCGTCTGGGCCGCCCTGGACTCCGCTTCACCCGATGGCGTGCTGGCCGAGTCCGCGGAACTGCCGCGGACCTACCTGCCGATTCCCCTGGGCCGGGGCATCGCCGGCCAGGTCGCCACCACCGCGATTCCCCTGGTCATCAATGAATTTGACACCGACACGCGCTTCGCGCCCGAGGTGGTGGCACTCGACACCGATGTGCTGGAAGTCCAGCCAGCGGCGCTGGCGTGCGTGCCACTCATCTTCAAGGGCCGCGTAACCGGTGTGCTCGAAGTGGCCCAGACACCGCCCAATGAAGGCTTTGATGCCCGCGACCTGGACATGCTGGCGACGCTAGGGGCCCAGGCGGCTACCGCGGTCGCCAGCGCGCGCCTTTACCAAAACTTGCGTGGCGAGCGCGACCGCATCATCAGCATTCAGGAAGAGGTGCGCAAAGAGCTGGCACGCAACCTCCACGACGGCCCTGCCCAATCACTGGCGACGATTGCCATGCGCCTGGATTTCGCCGTCAAGCTCGCGCAATTTGAGCCGGCCAAGGCACCTGGCGAGCTCAAACAGATCTACGAGCTGGCGCTGCGTACCAGTCGCGACATTCGCAATCTGCTCTTTGATCTGCGTCCCCTCGTGCTGGAGTCCGAGGGACTCGAAGCGGCCTTGCGGCGTTTTCTCGAACGCTTCGATGATGACCGTGGTCCTTCCATCCAGTTCGAAGCGCAGTATCCTACGCGTCTGTCCCACAATGCCGAGGCCGTCATCTTCGCCGTCGTCCAGGAGGCGGTCAATAACGTGCTCAAGCACGCGCACGCCACCAACCTCTTGATCGATCTACGCGAGACACCCGAAGCGGTCACCGTGCTGGTGCGCGATGATGGCAAGGGATTCGACATCACGCGTGTGAAGGCACAATATCCCGGTGGCACCAGTTTCGGCATGCTCAACATGCGCGAGCGTGCGGCGCTCGTGGAAGCGACGCTCAAAATCAGCTCGCAGCCGGGACGCGGTACCGCTCTGCTGTTCACGGTGCCGCGCACCGGGCGTTGACCACGCCGCCGCCACTATGCTACACTCAAAGGGCGTGGAATGCTGGCGGGAGTGCGTTGGAATCTAGAATGGGGAGCGCAGCTGTGCCCAAGGTCACATTCGTCAACGAGAACCGGACCGTCGAAGTTGAGCGCGGCGATACCCTGCGCTACTGCGCCCTTGAGAACGATGTGCCGCTCTATTGCATGTGGTTCGGTCTGTCGAAGCTCGCCAATTGCCACGGCAATGGCCTCTGCTGGACCGACCGTGTGCAGATCACTCCCGCCAACGCCGTCACCCCACGTACCGTGCTGGAAAAGGCGATGACCCAATTTGGTCAGCGGCGCAAGAATCCCAACGTGCGTCTCGCCTGCCAGGTGCAGGTACTCGAGGACTGCCAGGTTACGACCCTGTGCAAGGCCAACACATAGCGGCGTCGCGGATTGCCGGCGGGTGAATCAGCGACCGGAACCATGCCGCCACCCAGTTCGCGCATGCGAACTATGGGTTCGCGAGCATATGAAGCAGACCAGAAGGTGGAGGTTCCGTCGTGCGTCTGGATCGGGTCTACACTCAGGGTGAGGCGCTGGTGGCCTTGAAGCGGCTGGGGTTTGTCGTGAATGAAGCCCTCATGCGGCCGGGTCTCTACGAGATGTCGCATCCGCGGGTTGGTGGCGCTCGCACGTTCACCGTCGACCAACTGTGCGCGTTCGCGGAAGGCGCGGCGGTCCTCGAATCGCTCTCCACCCAGGGGACACCAGCGGCATGAAGCTACGGGTGATGGTCGTGGACGACCACGAAGTGGTCCGGCTTGGCATGCGCGCGGCGCTGGAGGTCGAGCCGGATATCAACGTGGTCGGCGAAGCGACCAATGGCGCTGAGGCGCTCGCCAAACTCTCGGTGCTGGCTCCCGAGGTCGTGCTCATGGATGTGCGCATGGAGAAGCTCGGCGGCATCGAGGCCTGCCGCGAGATCACCGGCCAGTACCCCGACATCAAAGTGCTCATGCTCACCTCGTTTGATGACGACGATGCGCTGGCGGCGTCGCTGCTGGCGGGAGCGCGCGGCTATCTGCTCAAGAATGTCAGCCGGGCGGAGCTGCTGCGCGCCGTACGCAAGGTCGCCTCGGGAACAATGTTGCTGGACGCGGCTATGCTGGGCCGTGGTCGTCGTCGCCTGGATGCGTTGGCGGGGCGCGTCGCGGGTCCCGAGGATGCGCTGACCGAACGCGAGCGCGAAGTGCTGGCACTGGTGGCCAAAGGCTTCACCAACCGGCAGATCGCCGAGACGTTGTGCCTGAGCGAGAAAACCGCGCGCAACCACCTGAGCCACATCCTCGAAAAGCTTGGTCTGTCGCGGCGCAGTGAGGCCGCCGTGTATGCGGTCGAGCATCAACTCCTCAAACGCGACGACCCGCAAAACAAACGGACGCCGGATCGTTCAGCGGGTTAGACGCTCTCTTCCCCCGCGAGGTGCCGAGCAGGATGCGCCAACAGGCAGCCACCGTCGTGCCCGCTTATGCGTCTGGCACGCTGATGCCCGCCGGAGCCAGCGGTTCACCGCGTAAATACACCGCCTGATTCTCTTGCGCGTACCAGCCGAAATCCTCAGGCCATGCGGGTCGCGGGTCCTGGCGCAGCAGGGTGGCGAATCCCGTGTAGAGCGTGGGGTTGAGCGTCGCGAAGCGGTTCGGCGTGCGGAAAAAGAGTTCCAGATATCCGGCGATGAATTCGCCATCATTCTGAAACACATAGGGATGTCCGATAGGCAAGCTCGCGCCGGCATTGGGTTGCGCGGCGCCAAGGCGAATCGCCTCGTAGCGCGCCCGTTCCAGCGCCTTGCCCGCCACAAAGGCGTGGCGCGCGTCGGCATCGTAGAGTGGACCGTCGCGCGGATCCAGCCCTGGCAACAGTCCCTGACCGTGGGTCATGCGCCCCGAGGCGACATCGAGCGCATCCAGCATGTGCCCCAGTTCGTGCAGCAACGGCGCCACTCCTGGGCGCATCGCGTAAAACCCCTCGAACAGTCGCGCGAGACCCAGTTGAATGCGTTCGCGACGGGGATCATAGTCGCCCCCGGCCACACCGCCATCTCGCGCGAAGGCGGTGGCCGATGTATACAGGCGGATATGGCGTGGCTGGCTCAGCAGAGCATCCAGC
The DNA here is from genome assembly GCA_036000225.1 of Ktedonobacterales bacterium. Lineage (GTDB taxonomy): Bacteria > Chloroflexota > Ktedonobacteria > Ktedonobacterales > JADMIN01 > DASYGC01. The sequence goes on from DASYGC010000646.1 coordinate 3,615, forward strand.
ATTCCCGCCTGTTCCCCGAGCACCTCCACCAGGTGGCCCGCCACAATCCAGCGTGCGCTCGCCGGCATGTGACTGGTTAAGTCGCGGCGTCGCTCGCCAATCAGGCGCAGATCCAGATGGGGATGGGCCGCGATCGCGCCAATCCGTGCGAATCGCTGTGCCCGCGCCGCGTGATCCAGCACGGCGAAGGTAGGAAAACAGTGCGAGAGCGGCCAGGGATCGCCAGTACTATCGAAGAGCAGCGCGGGCAGTGGCGCGGGATTGGAAGAACCGTCCAGCTCGGCATACCGCGTGGCCCAGGCGATCAGTTGCGCCACCGGCGCTGGCACCACCCTAGGACAGGCGAGCACCTGAGGCGGCTCCAGAGTGCGTGTCCCCAGGGTGAGTCTGCCGTGAGCGGGCTGTGGAGTCGACACGCGCGCGCGGTCGTATTCCCGCGGCGTCAGGGAAACGACCGGCGCATCGCCCGGCAGGGAAGGAGATGGCACTGAAGCTATTGCACCATGTGGACGGGATCGATACCGCGGTCGCGCCGTAGAATCACGCGCTCGACCTCACGGTACGCGGCATTCACACGCTCACCGCCCAGTTGGAACGCAATTAGTGAGCCGAGCACGACGCCACACAAGCCCCCGAGGAGAATACCTTCCAGAAAGAATCGATTGCGCAACGTCGGCATTGGCGTTACCCTTTCCGTCAACACTATTGCAGATAAACCACCGTGGGCGCTCCGCTCCAGAGTCGCTCCAGCCGATAATACTCGCGCTCCATCGGCCCGAAGATATGGACAATTACATCGCCACAGTCCAGCAGCACCCATCCGGTCTCCGCGCCGCCCTCCCGCGCGCGTGTCGCGACTTTGACCTCACTCAGTTTGTCCTCGACGGCCGACGCAATCGCCTGTATCTGGCGCGAGTTCGATCCCGTGCAAATGACAAAGTAATCGGCGATGACCGAAAGCTCGCGGATATCCAGCATGACCACGTCGCTGGCCTTCTTGTCCGATGCCGCCTCGACGGCCAACTTCGCGACTTCACTCGACTCCAGCGGGGTTCTCCTTCTTGTCTACACTGCGACAAGTCTCTGTAGGTGATTACGAGCAAGCCATGTGGACGGTTATCTTCTCATCATTATAGCATGGTCGCGTCGGGCCAACCGCACCAAGCTCAGCCGTGGCATGCCGCTTGATCTCAGGTATTGGTGATCGCCCCACACGCTGGATTACTGGGCCGCTGCGCACGTTGACAGATCTCCCATCTGGGGCAGGGCAAAAGTCCTTCACTATCCTTCACATGACGACTGATTGCACCGCTTCCTGTGCATCGCTCAGACGATCCGCCACAATCGCGAGTACGTCGACGCCCGTCGCGGGCAGGCCCGCGCGTTCCGCGAAGGCGCGCAATTGGCGGGCGAACTGCGTGGTCGGCGGCAAGGCTTCGATCATGGTGCGCAACAACTTGGTAGCGGCGTCGCGTTGCGCGGCGACCTGCCCCGCGTCCTTCATATCTGGGGGCACCGCCGGTGCGTCTCCACTGGCGGGCAGTGGCACGGGATCGCTGCCGCAAAATTGCACCAGGCACTGATCGAGTTCCGCGCGCGCCACCGGGATCAGACTGGCGACCTCGGCCAGCACTTTGGCGGCCGCGATGGTGCCGCCCATCATCCACCACTCCTGCACACCGAGCATGCGCTCGAGATCCAGCAGCCGGCGCATCAGCGCGGCGGCTTGAGCGCCCACGATGGCCCCAGGCGTCTCACCGGTTTGTTGCTGATACATCGAAGTACCCCACCTCCCGTCCACCCATCGGCGCCAGCCATCCGCTGTGGCTTGACGCTGGTGCCATCGGCCACCGCTTGAGCTGACCCGTGCCAGACTCCCGCTCTGTACTATAGATTCTGGGTGCTGCCCCGTCAACTGCCCGCGGCGGGTCAGGGTCCAGTCGTTTGCCTCACACCCCGCGCCTGCGGTAAGATGGAAGCGGAATCTCCCGTCTGGCTGGAAATGCTCCGCGCTGCGCCAGTGATGCGCCAGTAGGGGTTCCCCAGAGAAGTGAGGTGAACGCGTGCGCGACGGTGCCGAGGTCACTCCACCTTCCGCTACCTGGACCGCTGACGAACAGGACACGAGCCGCGATCGCGGCGAGGTGCGCGGCGAGGTGCGCGGCGAGGTGCGCGACGAGGCGATGGATCGCCCGCATGAGGCCTGCGGCGTCTTCGGCATCTTTGGCCCAGGCGAGGATGTCGCCCGCATCACCTATTTTGGGTTGTACGCGCTCCAGCACCGCGGCCAGGAGAGCGCCGGCATCGCCACCAGCGATGGCTCCCTTCTGCGCGAGCGGCGCCAGATGGGCCTTGTCGCGCAAGCCTTCACCGAGGAGCACCTCACCGGCCTCACCGGTCACATCGCCATCGGCCATACCCGCTATTCCACGACGGGTTCCAGCCGCATCGAGAATGCCCAGCCGATCCCGCTGGACGGCACGCTGGGCCCTTTCGCCATCGCGCATAACGGCAACCTCACGAACACCACTATTCTACGCGATCGGCTCCTGGCCGACGGCGAGCATTTCCAGACCACCAGCGACACGGAAGTCATTGGACGCCTGCTGGCCGCCGCGCCTGGGCGCGACTACGTGGAGAAGCTTCGCCACATCATGCCGCGGCTGCAAGGCGCCTACAGCCTGGTAATTCTCACACCGACGGCGCTCATTGGTGTCCGCGATGCCCACGGTGTGCGGCCCCTGACCCTGGGGCGCCTCCAGGATCACTGGATCATTGCCTCGGAGACCTGCGCGGTCGAGACGGTCGGTGGCGAGCCCGTGCGCGACATCGCCGCGGGCGAAGTGCTGGTCGTCGATGGGGATGGCGCCGCTGGACTGCACTCGCATGTCGGTCACCCACCGCTGCGCTCCGCCGCGTGCCTCTTCGAATACATCTACTTCGCGCGCCCTGATAGCTCCATCAACGGTCGTTCGCTCTATCTCGCGCGCCAGCGGATGGGCGCCGAACTGGCGCGCGAATTCTCCGTCACCTGCGACCTGGTCATCGGCGTTCCGGATTCCGCGACCCCCGCCGCCGCCGGCTACGCCGCCGCGCGCGGCCTGCCGTACGCCGAGGGGCTGATCAAGAATCGCTATATCGGCCGCACCTTCATCCAACCGGATCAGCGGTTGCGCTCGCTGGGTGTCAAGTTGAAATTCAACGCATTGGGCGCTGTGCTGACGGGTAAGCGCGTGGTGATGATTGACGACAGCGTCGTGCGCGGCACGACCATTCGGCCACTCGTCAAGCTCCTGCGCGAGGCCGGCGCATGCGAGGTACATCTGGGTATCACGTCGCCGCCGTTCCGGTTCCCGTGCTATCTGGGCGTCGATGTCGCGCGCCGTGATGAGTTGATCGCCGCGCGGCTGCCCGATATCCAGGATATCGCCCGCGAAGTTGACGTCGATAGCCTGCATTACCTGAGTCTGGACGGGCTGGTGCGCGCGATTGATCTGCCGCGGCCGACGTTCTGCACGGGCTGTTTCACGGGCAGTTACCCCGTTCCGGTGCAGATGGACCTTGACGACAAGTTGACCTTCGAGCCGCGGGTCGATGCGCAACTCGAACCCGCCGGAGCGACCCCTGGCGAGGCGCCACTGCGACTCTAGGAGTGCCGCGAGACGGCGCCCGTGCCGTGCCGCGCGCCGCTCAGCCGGCTTGCGCGGTATGTCGGCGCTCTGGAGCAGCATCGTGATGCGTTTGCGGGACGCGCCGATGAACACGTCGCTGAACGCGTCGCGAACCGCGCGGTGAGGACACGAGGATTTCCGACATGCCCAGTCTGCGAGAATATCTGGCGCGCTTCCTGACGATTCCTGGCGTGCGCGCCGCCGTGCTCGTTGGCCGTGATGGTCTACTCATCGATGCCACTGGGCGCGGCGACCAGCGGCTGTTCGAGGCGCTGGGGGCGCTGGCGGCCAGCGCACTCGGGACCACCGATGCGCTCGCCCAGGAGCTCAGCGTTGGCGCCACCATTGGCACCATCCTCGAATACGAGGCGGGGCTGGTGGCCGTCGATCCACTGGGCGAGCATGCCGCCCTGGTTACGCTCTCCGAGAATGCCGCCAGCCTCGGGAGCGTGCGGCACACCCTGTATGCGGTGCGTGATGACGTGCTGCGCACACTGGATGGATAGTCATGCCACCGATGCCACCACCGGACGACCCGACCGGCCCGATCCGGCCACCGGATGCCCCGCCCAGCGCCTATGCGCGCGCGGGAGTGGACCTCGACGCCGCCGACCGCGCCAAACGTCAGATGCGCACCAGCGCGCGGGGCACACACGGACCTGAAGTGCTGGCAGGATTAGGCGGCTTTGGCGGTCTCTTCGCCTTCGATGCCGCCGGCATGCGCGAGCCCGTGCTGGTCTCCTCGATCGACGGCGTCGGTACCAAACTCAAGCTCGCCTTCGCGCTCGGTCGCCACGAAGCGGTTGGTCGCGATCTGGTGGCGCACTGCGTCGACGACATTCTGGCCTGTGGCGCCCGCCCGCTCTTCTTCCTCGACTACCTCGCCCTGGGGGTGATGGATGCGACCCAGGCCACCACGGTCGTGGCCGGGGTGGCGGAAGGCTGCAAAGCCGCGGGCTGCGCGTTGGTGGGCGGTGAGACCGCCGCGATGCCGGGCTTCTATGCGCCTGGCGAATATGATCTGGCTGGCTGCATCGTCGGGGTGGTGGATCGCGCGCAGCTCGTCACTGGCGCGGCCATCGCGGCCGGCGACGCGGTGATTGGCCTGCCGTCGCTCGGATTGCATACCAACGGCTTCTCACTGGCGCGCCAGGTTCTCGCGCACCTGGACCTCCACGCCACCGTTCCCGCGCTCGGCAGCGGCCTCGGCGAAGCATTGATGCAACCGCACCAGCTGTATCTGCCGGCGGTGCGTCCCCTGCTCGATGATGCGCTGGTGACCGGCATGGCGCACATCACTGGCGGCGGACTGGTGGACAATCCGCCGCGCGTCGTGCCCGAGCAGCTCACCGTCCGGCTGGATGCCACGACATGGGAGGTGCTGCCGATCTTCCGCCTGATCCAGCGTGAGGGACAGATCAGCTGGGCCGAAATGCAACGCGTCTTCAACCTCGGCCTGGGCTACCTCCTCTTCTGTCGCAAGCGGGATGCCGCGGCGGTGCTCGAACGCACCGCGCCCCATGGGGGACGCCGCGTCGGCCAGGTTGAGCCACGCGCGACAGATGGTGCCCGTGTGATCGTGGAGGGTCTGCCATGATGGCGCACGCAGCTACGCCGCCGGAGGAAGCCGCGACCCTGCCTATCATCGGCGTGCTCGTCTCGGGGCGCGGCAGCAACCTCACCGCGATCGTGGAGGCGATCCAGCGCGGCGAACTGCGCGCTCGCGTTGGTCTCGTCATTGCCAGCCGGCCGGATGCGCCGGCGCTTGCGCGTGCCGCCGAGTATGGTCTCCCCACGGCGGTCATCGCGCCGCGCGCCTATGCCTCACGCGCCGAGGCGGGCTCGGACATCGTCGCGGCGCTGCGCGCGGCCCATGTCGTGCTCGTCGTCCTCGCGGGCTACAAGCCCATTCTGGATGCCAGCGTGGTGCTTGCCTTCCCCGAGCGCCTGCTCAATGTGCACCCGTCCCTGCTGCCGGCCTTCGCGGGCGGTATGGCGCCCCGTCCGCAGGCCGATGCGCTGGCAGCGGGGGTCAAGCTGAGCGGCTGCACCGTCCACTTCGTCACCGAGGCGGTCGATGCCGGCCCCATCATCGCGCAGGCCGCCGTGCCCGTGCTCGACGACGACACCGTCGAGACGCTCGCCGAGCGCATCCTCGCACAGGAGCACCGCCTGCTGCCGCAAACGATCGCGCGGGTGCTCAGCGGGCGGCTGCGCGTGGTGGGCCAGCGTGTCATCGAACGGTGAGCGCCGGCGCTAAACGTCAGCGAGCGGGCGTGTGGATAAACGCCCGCCGCTACATCCCCCGCCCCAGCCCATAATTGGGCGCCTCTTTGGTGATGATGATGTCGTGCGGATGACTCTCGCGCAGGCCCGCGCTCGTGATGCGCACGAAGCGTGAACGCGTCTTGAGCGCCTCGATCGATTCCGCGCCGCAGTAGCCCATCGCCTGACGCAACCCGCCCACCAGTTGGAAGACGACATTGGAGAGCGGACCTTTGTACGGCACACGCCCCTCGATGCCTTCGGCGATGACCTGCGAGTCGTCGGTCACGCCCGCCTGAAAGTAGCGATCTTTGCTATAGCTGCGCCGCTTCATCGCGCCCACCGAGCCCATGCCCCGGTAGTCTTTGTAGCGTTCGCCCTGCGCGATGATGAGTTCGCCCGGACTCTCATCCACCCCGGCCAGCAATCCGCCTAGCATCACCGAGTCCGCCCCCGCCGCGATGGCTTTGGCGATATCCCCCGAGTACTGGATGCCCCCATCCCCGATGATGGGCACGCCATACGATGCGGCCGCATGGGCACAGTCGAAGATCGCCGTAATCTGCGGCACCCCAGTGCCCGCCACGACGCGGGTTGTGCAGATGGAATTGTGGACGATGGCATTATCGGCAATGAAGCTGTGGGTCGGGCATTCTACCTCAAGATCGTAGACTGGGACGGCCATGCCGAGCTGCCGCTGTTCTAGTGGCTTTACCACCTGGTACGCGTCAGTGAGCCGTTTTTCGTGCGACACGTTCAAACGCGAGGTGTAGGTCTCCCGGCAGTTCTCAACGCCCGTGCCCGCAAGACCGCCCGCCGATGGCGCTGTGGTGTAGCTGTTGGGAAAACTACCGTGAATGAGGAAGCAGAGCACGTTGAACAACTCGACCAGTTGGGCTGACGTATTGCGGAAGCATAGCCGACCGTCGGATGCTACATACCCGTCACTATCAATCAGCCCATCGAAGAGGCCCCGCAGGTATGCTGGTTTGGAGCTGAGGTAACGCGACGGCAGGTGCTTCTCGTGGCGCTTGCCGAATTGCGCGAGCAGCCGCGCCCACTGAAGTGAGTAAAAATTGATGGTGATGAGCTTCGCGCTGGCTGTCGCATCCACCACGACGCCGCTGACGGCTGAGAGGCACTGTACGAGTTTCGCGGCAATGTCGGCCTCGCTGTGCGCAAAATACCATGAGACATTTCCCGTCACGGAGTTACGCGACTTGGCGATGAATGCGTGTCCGTCACCAAGGAACGTACCGAAGACATAGCCGAGTTCATATGAGTCCGCGATGTTCGTCTTGTAGCGGGCAAGTTGCTTATCCTGGCGAATGGCGAACTCGCGCAGATCAATTTCGAAAGCCTCGGGCAGTTCGAACTGGATCCGCCGCGGCAGCAGGTAAGCGTCGTGCTCACTCTCGCCTACTTGTTTCCAGCGCAGCTTCGCCTCACCACGCTTCGTCGGCTTCTCCAGCAGCGCCACATAGCCTCGTGAAGCCACGGTTTTCACCGTCACGGTACTGAGGTCGCCGACAAAGTAGTTGTGATCGGGTGTCATATACGTCTCGCGATACGATGCCGTATGACGGAGAGCCATGACTTCACGAACGCCAGTACACCAGGCTTTGGCGACCGTCACCGGCTCACCGTTCATGTTGATGACCCGCTCGCCCGCCTGGACATCCTCGATATTCTTGTACCGCGCATCAGCCATCAGGATGCGCGTGCCGGCGGCGAAACACCCTGGCCCGACGCCCACCTTGACCCCATCGACGCCAGCATCGATCAGCGCCACCGTCGCCTCGGCGGTGGCCACGTTGCCCGCGGCGACCTGCGCCCGCTTGCCGAACGCGCGGGTGATGCGTGTCACGCCCTCGATCACCATGCGCGAGTGGCCGTGCGAGGTGTCCACCACCAGCACATCCACCTCCTCCGCCAGCAGCGCCTCACAGCGTTCCATTACCTCGGGACCCACACCGACCGCTGCCGCCACGCGCAGCCGGCCCTGGCTATCTTTGGTGGCGAAGGGATACTGAATCTTCTTCTGGATGTCCTTGACGGTAATCAGCCCCTTGAGCAGCCCGTGCTCGTCCACCACCGGCAGCTTTTCGATCTTGTGCCGGTAAAAGATGTCGCGTGCCTGTTCCAGCGTCGTGCCCACCGGCGCGGTCACCAGACGGTCGCGCGTCATCAGTTCGCGGATGGGCACATCCAGGCTATCGTTGAAGCGCAGGTCGCGATTGGTGAGGATGCCGACCAGGCGCCCATCCTCGGTGATGGGAATGCCGGAGATGTGATAATTGGACATGGCGTCCAGGGCCGCGCGCAAGGAATCGTCAGGGCCGAGCGTGATGGGGTCGGTGATCATGCCCGACTCGGAGCGCTTCACCTTATCCACCTCGATCGCCTGATCCTCGATGGCGAGATTGCGATGGATGACGCCGATACCGCCCTCGCGCGCCAGCGCGATGGCCAGCCGCGCCTCGGTGACAGTGTCCATCGCGGCGGAGCTGATGGGCAGGTTGAGGGTCACCTCGCGGGTGAAGCGGGTCGCGGTCCGCACGTCGCCGGGGAGCACTGACGACGCGGCGGGCATCAGCAGCACATCATCGAAGGTGAGTCCCTGCTTGCCGAACTTCTCCTGCCACTCATCGGCGTTCGCTCGTGTCATGATTCGCCTCCCTCTCCGCTCTGTGACCGCCGCGCGTACCGTGAGATGCACTCCACCAAACAAAAACGCCCAGCGCAGGGCGTGTTCCCCTGGCTGGGCCTTTCGCTGCCGGCCTGTCGCATGCTCTGTGTGCCGTGCACTCCTGAATCTTTCTGTGCTCTCTGCGCAGACACTACGGTCGAACTCACCACCCATGGGATATCTACCGCCGGGTATTTGTCTAGGTTTACCACGCCTCACCGCGCGGCGTCAACCCATTGCTGACTGGCTCGTGCCTTGTTCCGCTGTGGTCGGGCGTCGTATCCTACCTCTGGCGCCACACCGTGCGACCCTGCGCTCACATGTTCGTACAGAGTGTGTCTGGCAGACAGCAACGACCGATTCGCATTGACTTCCAGGAAAGGCAGCGCTCACATGTTCGATCACAGTCTGGTCACCACCGCGCTTGAGCTCCCCCAGTACGCGATCGTGCGCAACTTCGGTATGGTGCGCGGCGTCATCGTCAGGTCCCGCAGCGTCGTCGGCCAGATCGGTGCCGGCTTCCAGACCATCTTTGGTGGCAACATCTCGATCTACACCGAACTCGCGGAGAAATCCCGCAAAGATGCCTACGAACTGATGATCCAGCATGCCGCCCAGTTAGGCGCCAATGCGATCATCGCGGTGCGCTACGACGCGACCGAAATAACTCAGGGAGTGACCGAAGTGCTTGCGTACGGCACCGCGGTGTATGTGGTGGCCAACCAGCAGGGAGCGCAGCAGGGCCAATAATCGGCTCCTATCAAGCTGCCGCGTCACTTCACGCGCGTGCGCCGTCGGGAAGTTGGCGCAACAGGCTCAGGCCCTCCAGCCGCAACTGGTGGGCCTCGACGCGTGTGGCGACCTCCACCACACGCACGGCCAGCGCGCGTGCCTCCTCCTGACGTTGTTGCCGGCGGGCGAAGCGTGCCTGGTCCAGCAGCAGATCGGCCACCGTGAAGTGATCGCATGCTTCCTCGGCGAGCGCCACCGCCAGATCAGCATGGTGGCGTGCCCGCGCGAAATCACCTTGCACACGGGCCAGTTCCGCCTGAGCGGCCATCTCGAAGATGCCATCGTGCGTCGGATTGTCGCCCACACTGCGTAGCGCCAGTAGGCGGATACAGGCGCTCAAATCAGCGTGGGCCTGATCCGTATCACCCTGCAGCCGGGCACCCACGCCGCGCTTGAACAGCGCGTGTGCCACACTGGAGAGCGTGCCGTCCTCCTGGCCATGGCGCAGGTAGCTCTCCACACAGCGCTGGGCGCGGTCCATCTCGCCCGCCTCGCAGGCCAGCATCGCCAGATTGGCCAGCGGATGCCAGATATCCGCCGGACGGCGCACCACTTCCGCGATCGCCAGGCTCGCTTCCCAGGTCTGGCGGGCACGTGCCGGCTCGCCATGATAGTGGAGCAGCGCGCCCAGGCGATTCAGGAACCGTGCCTGGTGATACTGGTCGTTCAATTGCTGGCTGGCACTGATGCCCCAGTACAGAATGCGCGCACTGAGCGCATAGCCGCCGATGCGATTGACCACCGGCCACAGCCCACTGACCAGGGGAATGACGAAGGCGAATTCGTGCCGCTGCCAGGCCCGCGTCAGCGCGCCGAGCAGCATCTCGCGCTCGCGCTCCAGCGCGCTCAGCTCCGTGTGGTGGCGCTCCGCAAAGGCCAGCGCGTACTCCCGCGCGTCGCGGTACGCCGCTTCCGCGATCTCTGGATCGAGTTGGTCCAGCCGTTCCCGCGCGTACGCCGCAATCAGTGGATGAATCTGATACCGCACGAGGCTATCGGCGTGCGGTTGTTCCTCACTGACATGGTCTCGTGAGCTGGCGAGCGCATCGCCGGGGGTCATGTCGAGCAGCGAGTGGCGGACCAGCTGACCGAGCGCGACCGCCGTGCGCGCGATACTGGCGTACGGCACCGCGAGCGCCAAGGCGTTCGCCGCTTCGACGCGCGCCGCCTGGCCCGGTGCGCGCGCGCCAGTCAGCCGATCGAGCAGTGGCGACGATTGAGCGGCGGCAGGCGCCGGCGCCGCGGTGGCGGATGGGAGCACCGCGGGCGGCGGCGCCGGCAGCGCCGCTGCCCACTCGATCCCAAATATCGGCGCGCCCAGCGCACCGAGCAGCGCGAACTGGTGCCGCGCCAGCTGGCTCAACGGCTCCAGGGCATGCGCGAAGAGCGCATGCAATTCCCCCTCGCCATCCAGCAGCGTATCGAGCGGGTGTTCGCTCACGTGCGCCGCCAGCAAGTCCAATGGAATGCCGCGTGCCACCATTGCGGTGGCCGCCACCTCGATAGCCAGTGGCAGATGACCGAGCGCGGCACAGGTCAACGCGACATGTTCGCGCTCTCGATCCGTAAACGAGTGGCCAGCAAGCGCGGTGAAGAGCGTCACGGCATCGCTGGGCGCCAGTGGCGCCAGGCGAAGCTGGTGTGCCATCAGTGGCGGCGGCGGCAAAAAACGGCTGGAGAACAACACGCCTCGGCGTACCGGCATGGCCTCGCGCGCTGACGTACCTCGATGGCTGGTGGCATCGCGCGCGAGCAACGCGTCGAGCGCCTCGCGCAGCGGAAACGCGGGGTCGACGTCATCCAGGACAATCAGGACCTCTCGGTGCCCCAGGGTTTGACGCACCTGCGCTGCCGCGTGTTCCAGCTCCGCCGCCTCATCGGTGACCTCGTCCTCACGTCCCGTCGGACGCGCGAGTGCGGCGGCTGATGCGCCGAAGTCGCGGGCGATTTGCCTCAGGACGGTGGTGAGGCCGCTGGCCCCACGACAGTCCGCCACGCGGCGATAGACTATGCCATCAGGAAAGGCACGCGCGCCATCGATGGCCTCACCCGCAAGCTGATGGCATGTCTCGCTGACGAGCGCGCTCTTCCCCACACCGGGGAGGCCGGTAACCGCCACAATGCCGCCCGCGGGCACCAGCACGGCCTTGATCAGTTCGTCCAGTTCCGCGCGCCGGCCAATCAACTGAGACGGCCGTGCCGGCAGAATCCGTGGCGCCACCGCGCGCGGCATGCCCAGACGCCGCAGGAGGCGCTCGATCCGCGCCGCCTCATCAACACCCAGGTCCACCAATCCGGCCACGCGCAAATAGATGCGCACATCGCGCGGCACCTTGCAGAGCAGCCAGGCCAGCGCCAGCACGCGTTGGCGTACAGCGCCACGAAATGGGTGAGCCAGGTGGCCAGCTTCCAGGCGCGCGAGGAATGCTTCCGACAGGTCGCTCCCACTCACCATTGGATGCGCGCGCGCCGCCTCGACGAACGCGCGTTGGCTCGGCCAGCCACCGGCGTGGCGGCGCTCGCCCAGCCACCGACCGAATTGCACGGCATCCAATGTTCGCCCCGCTTCGTTCCGCGCTGGCGTGTCGCGGTCGGTGCCGAGCGCACTCACCACGCTACGCCTGCCAGTCAGCATACCTCACTCATTGATACGCCGCCAATCACCCTCCCATCGCAGAGTTCTTCAGTCGTAGCGCGAGCATTCATGCCCGCAACACGCGTTTCGTTCGCGCGGCATCTGACCCGTGAAAGGGTGTTTTCCTGACTTGCGGGCGCCGGGTGACCAAGCCAAACAGGCGCTCAGTTCGCGCTCGTCCAACGCGTTTTCCGCACGAATTCGGCGCTTTCTCGGCGCTTTCTCGGCGCCCCTTCCACGCGTGCATCCTCGTTCTCAGCGGCGGTGGTGCCACGTATCATTTATGCTGCCATCAGTGCTGGCGCAACGATCTCACCCGCGGGACTGATCACGGCACCGCTGGGATGACACGCACGTCATCCTCACCGAGCGACCTCTCCTGACGCCAATCGGCATCTGGGGAGTATGTGGCCACACTCAGGTTTGCGAGCTCGCGCCAGCCCTGTCCTGGGGCTTGACTCGCGATGCGGACGAGGCGTGCCAGGCCCCAGTGGCATCCAGGGAGAGTGGTCACCCAACTACCGCAGCGGGACACCGGCCTGTGCCCGTTGGTCTCTCTCATACCGAATCAGGAGGTTAGTCATGGCACTTTTGCAGAATCCGGTGGCGCTGATCGCGCTGGTGGCGATCGTGGGGTTTCTGGTGTACACCGGCATCCGCGTCGGCCCCAGCTTTCTGACCCGCCGGCTGGTGGGGCTGGTCTTCGTGGTCTTTGGCGTCACCTTCATCACCTTCATCCTCGGCTTCTGGGGCGGGGGTCCCAATGGCGCGCTGGCCGTCAACAACCAGTGTGGCGTGCGCTGTACGCCCGTCGTGCTCACCAACCTGGAGAACCTCTACGGCCTGCGCGACGCCTGGTACGTGCAGTACGGCA
>DASYGC010000647.1:0-1917 GCA_036000225.1 Ktedonobacterales bacterium
ATCTGCCCAGCGCGGCCGAGGTGGCGACTGAGACCACCACCAACGTGCCATTAGCGTTCGTTTTCAAGACGATCGTCGATCCACAGAAAGGGCAGCTAACCTTTTTCCGCACCTATGGCAACACGCTCAAATCGGACAGCCACGTCTTCAATGTCAACACCAACACTGACGAGCGACTGGGCCAGTTGATGGCGGTGCGGGGCAAGGCGCAGGAGCCGGTACCCGAGGTGTCCGCTGGCGATATTGGCGCGGTGGTCAAGCTCGCCAACACCCACACCGGCAACACATTGGGCGCGAAAGACGTGTCAAGTGCGCTCGATCCGATCCACTTTCTTCCACCGGCCTACACCGCGGCGGTTACCCCCAAAACACGCAGCGACCTGGATAAATTGGGGACCGCCCTGGCTCGCCTCACGGAGGAAGACCCTTCACTCAAAGTGGCGCGCGACCCCGAGACAGCCGAAACCCTGCTTTCGGGAATGGGTGAATCGCATGTCGGCATCGCCATCGAGCGCATGCAGAGCCGCTTCGGTGTCGAAGTGAGCCAGCACGACCGCCGTGTGCCCTACCGTGAGACCATCCGCAAGAAGGCACGCGCCGAGGGACGCCACAAGAAACAGTCGGGCGGGCATGGCCAGTTTGGCGATGTCTGGCTGGAGGTCGAACCCTGGCCTGACGCCGCAACTTACATATTCGAAAACAAGATCGTGGGCGGCGTGGTACCCAAAGAATATGTGCCCGGCGTGGAAAAAGGGGTGGCCGAGTCGCTCAAGGAGGGTTTTCTCGCGGGCTATCCCGCCGTTCACATGCGCGTGGCGCTGGTCGACGGCAAGTATCACGACGTCGACTCGTCGTCACAAGCCTTTGAGACCGCGGCGAAACTGGGCATGAAGGAAGCTGTGGCGCTGGCGAATCCGACTCTCCTGGAGCCCATCATGCATGTCGAGATCACCGTGCCCGACGCCAACATGGGCGATGTGAACGGTGACCTGAATACCAAGCGCGCGCGCATTTTGGGCATGGAGCAGGCCGGTGTGGGGCTGCAGCGCATCACGGCGCAGGTGCCGATGGCCGAGATGCTGCACTATGCCACCGACCTGCGCTCCATCACCCAGGGACGCGGCAGTTTCCGCATGGAAATCGCCCAGTACGAGGAGGTGCCGGCGAACATCCAGCAGGCCATCATCGAGGCGCATAAGAAAGAGCGCGAGGAAAAGCAACTATAGCCTTCAGGCCGCTCACATGTCGATCTGCATGCCGCGGCCCGGCATAAATCCAAGGCCGCGGTAGAGCGGCTCGCCCATCTCGGACGACCAGAGCACCACGCGCTGGATGTGTTCCGCCCGCGCGTGATCGAGCAGCAGGCGCATCAGGTGCCGCGCGAGACCCTGACGGCGGTACGCCGTCCGCGTAAACACATTCGAGACCTGTCCACGGCGGCGCACCGGATGCCCGACCGCCGGTGGCACGACCCACCAGATCAGGGTCACGCTGGCAACGGCCTGGCCACCGGCCTCCGCGATCCACGCCAGAGCGCGCCCACGCTCGAACTCGCCGCGCATTTCGGCCACGTAGGTCGCGATGTAGGCAGCTTCACCGCCATCAGCGGAGGCATGTCCATGTTCGACTTGCATCGCCCAGCGCAGCGCCGCCAGCGTAGCCACATCGTCCCGCGCGGCGGTGCGATAGGTGATCTCGCTCACTGGTGGCACCCGTTCTATCGTGGTTCCAACTGGAACAGGCAGTGGCCAGTGAGTGTCTGGCAGGCGCACTCCACTTCGCGCACGTTCCAATTATCCTGGAGATGCACCAGGCGTAATGTCGCATCCAGCGAGCCCAGCCAGACGTGGCAGTTGGGCTGCGTCCGGCGGGCGCGGCCATAAGCGTACAGGTTGCTATAGTGGGCCAACCAGTAGC
>DASYGC010000648.1:0-2106 GCA_036000225.1 Ktedonobacterales bacterium
GTTGCGCACCTGGAGGCGCTCAACCAGGGGCTGAGCGCCGATGCGGGGCGGCGCTACTTCGCGCAGTCCCACAGCAGCTTCGAGCGCCATGGCGAGATTAGCGTCTATGACCGCGCGACCGGCCAGACGCGCATCATCACCCGTTACAGCGAGCCGGTGCTTGCCGAAACGCCAGCGGCCGGCTGGGAGCGCTTCGAGGTCGAGCGGGGCTCCTACACCATCGAGGCGTGGCTGCTCAAACCACCAGACTTCGACCCCATCAGGCGCTACCCCGTCGTGCTCGACGTCCATGGCGGTCCCAATGGTCATTATGGCCATGGCTTCAATGCCAATCAGCAATGCCTTGCTACCCACGGCTTTCTGGTCGTGATTGCCAATCCGCGTGGTTCCACGTCTTACGGACGCGAGTTCACCCAGCAGGTGCTCGAGGATTGGGGCGGTGAAGACTACCTCGACCTGCTGGCCGTGCTGGATCGCGTGTTGGAGCGGCCCTACGCCGATGCCGAACGCACCGGCATCTATGGGTACAGCTACGGCGGCTATATGACCGCCTGGACCATCTCACAGACACGCCGCTTCAAGGCGGCGGTTTGCGGCGCGCCGTGCTTCGATCTGGAATCGATGTTCGGTACGAGCGACATCGGGTACACCTTCGGTGTCGAGCAGTGGGGCGGCGCGCCGCATGCGGCGCGCGAGTGGTACGCGGCGCACTCACCCTCGACCGATGCGCATCAGACACGCACACCGACGCTGATCGTCCACGGCGAGGCGGACGACCGCTGCCCGATCGGGCAGAGCGAGCAGATGTTTGTCGCGCTGAAGACGGCAGGTTGCGAGGTCGAGTTCGTACGCTATCCCGGCGCCTCGCACCTCTTCCTGCGCGGCGGCCCCGCGGAACACAAAGAGGACTTCTACACGCGCGTGCTCGCCTGGTTCACGTCGCATCTGGGCGAGCCGAAGGAGCCGGAATAGACGGTGCCCGTTGGTGGCCATGCGGCACGCGTCACGGAGGCGACGCGGTGATGGTAGCGGCTAATGACCATACACTGTCCAGCGACTGTTCGCGTAGCGCAGGATGGTGCCAAGATCGCCCACTGCCCAGCCCTCCGTGGAGGAGGTCAGCGCGACGCCGTAGAGATAGGCGCTGGTCGGGCTACGCGCCGCGACCCAGGTCGTAGGCCACGCGCGCTCACGCGTCGTGCCATCGGGCGACACCTGGACTACCGTGCCGCGCCCGGGTACCTCGCGCAGCAGGGTTCCGGCGGCGCCGACGGCCCAGCCATCGTCGGGCGCGTCCATGGCGATGCCCAGCAGCGCCGCCGTGGTCGCTGTCTGGTAGATCTGCCACTGACCGCCCCGCTCCTGCGCGATGGTGCCACCACTGCCGACCGCATAGACATCCCCACCCGGCGCCACCGTCAGCGCATACAGATCCGCGGCAATCGGTAGGCTGACGACCGACCAACCAAGGCCATCATACTGCAGGATGGTCCCGTTCTCGCCCACCGCCCAGCCAGCGCTGGCCGAGATCATCCGCACGCCAAACAAATAGGGCATGAGGCCATCCGGCAGCGGTACCAACGTCCACGTGCCCGCGTGATAGCGCAACATGGTGCCTGCGCCGCCGACCGCCCACGCGTCCGCCTGGGGACCGCCGGGTGGCACGACTGAGACGCTGTACAGGTCTTCGAGTTGCCCCGGCGGAATCGCGGTATCGACGATCTGATTCCAGGCGCCGTTCGTGTAGCGCACCAGTGCTCCATTGCGGCCAACCGCCCAGCCAGTCCCGTTGACAATCGAGATGCTCCTCAGGGCCGGCAGACTGTTGGGGACCTCGACACGCTGCCAGCTTCCTCCCACATCGTGGAGATAGGTGCCGTTGTCGCCCACCGCCCAGCCGTCGTTGCGTGCGGTCATTGCCAGGCCCGACAGTGGCAAGTTGGTCGGCGCGGTCAGGTGTCCGCCCAGCGAGAGGAAGGCGAACGCGCCCGCCAGGGTCACGAGCAGCGCGAGCGCCGCCGAAAGAATTCCCGTCACGACCAGATGCCGGCGCGTGTGGCGCGCGGCGTGTCGCTGGCGCGATGACGACTTCAAGCCGTGCTCGAT
>DASYGC010000649.1:0-5667 GCA_036000225.1 Ktedonobacterales bacterium
TTACGCATGACTGATTACGCATGACTGATTACGCATGACTGATTACGCATGACTGATTACGCATGACTGATTACGCATGACTGATTACGCATGAGCGGGTATTGCTTGCCATTCAGTGCCACTAGCGCGAAGGCTGTACAATACGGTGGGCACAGCACCGGCACACCACTGGCGCCGGCATGCCTACACAGACAAGAGGAGTATACATTCGCATGCCGATATTGGTGGTGGGCTCGGTGGCCCTCGATTCAGTGGCGACGCCGTTTGGCCACGCGGACGATACCCTGGGCGGCACGGCCATGTTCTTTACCGCCGCTGCTTCGCTCTACGATCGGGTCAATCTGGTCGCCATCGTGGGCGACGACTTCCCCGAGGCCGATCTGAATTATCTGCGTTCCTGCAATGTCGATCTGGACGGCCTGCAGGTCAGCCCTGGCAAGACCTTCCGCTGGGGCGCGCGCTACGCGTTGGATATGAATAGCCGGCAAACGCTATTCACCGAACTGGGCGTCTTCGCCGATTTCCATCCGGTGGTCCCCGAGGCTTATCGCCACTCGGCGATCATCTTTCTGGCCAACATCCAGCCGCAGTTGCAGCTCGAAGTGCTGGAACAGACCAGTGCCGCCGCGAGCACCGATGAGGAGGCGCCACTGGTGGCGCTGGATACGATGAATCTTTGGATCGACACCACACGCGATGCGCTGACGGCGGTGCTGCGACGCGTCGAAGTCGTGCTGATGGCCGAAGAAGAGGTGCGCCAGTACGCCAACACCCCCAGCCTGCGCGTGGGCGCCCGGCAGATCTTCGAGTTGGGACCGAAGCTGCTGGTTATCAAACAAGGGTCGTATGGCGCACTGTTGCTAGGAGCCGATGGCAGCTATTTCGCCGCGCCCTCGTATCCGCTGGAGGATGTGCGCGATCCCACTGGCGCAGGCGATGCCTTCGCCGGCGGCTTCCTTGGTGCGCTGGCGGCCGAGCGCGCCAGGGGTCGCGCGCTCACTCTGTCCGACTACCGGCGCGCGCTGGTGCACGGCAACATCATGGGTTCGTTCGCCTGCGAAGACTTCAGCGTAAACCGGCTGCGCGGCTTGACGCCCGCCGACATCAGCGCCCGCTACCGCGAGTTGGTAGACTATACGCACTTCGAGGGCAGCTGGCGCGGCGAGACCCACTGAGAGGACACTCAGCCATCGTAGCGCCGCAACACCAGTACGGCGTTGTGCCCGCCAAAGCCCATGGACTCCGAAACGGCTACCCGCACGTCAGATTTGCGCGCCACATTGGGCACGTAGTCCAGGTCGCACTCGGGATCGGGATGCTCGTAGTTGATGGTCGGCGTAATCACCCCATGCTTGAGTGTCAAGGCGGTCACACCGGTTTCGATGGCGCCCGCGGCGCCCATGGTGTGGCCGATCATAGACTTGGTTGAGCTGACCGCCAGCTTGCGCGCGTGCTCGCCGAAGACGGTGTGGAGCGCGGCTGTCTCGTCGCGGTCATTGAATTTGGTGGAGGTGCCGTGCGCGTTGACATAGTCCACCTCATTCGGGGCGATGCCAGCTTTCTTCAGCGCACGCCGAATCGCGCGCGCCAGTCCGGCGCCGCCGGGCGCCGGTTCGGTGATGTGGTGCGCGTCTGAGGTGGTGCCATAGCCGATGATCTCGGCGTAGATCGGCGCGCCGCGGGCTAGCGCGTCGTCGAGCCGCTCCAGGATCATGATGCCGGCGCCGGCGCCCATCACGAAGCCATCGCGCGTGGCATCGAAGGGACGGCTGGCGTGTGGAGGGTCGTCGTTGCGCCGTGAGAGCGCGTGCATCGTGGTGAAGGCGGCCAGCGACACCTCATTGGGCGCGAACTCCGCGCCACCGGTGATCATGGCGCGGGCATCGCCGCGCCTGATGATCTCCCACGCTTCGCCGATGGCGTTGGCGCTGGTGGCGCAGGCCGAGACGGTGGCAAAGTTGGGTCCACGCGCGCCGTGCTTCATGGCGACATAGCCCGCCGCCATATCGGCGACCATCTGGATGATAAAGAATGGGCTGATGCGGTCCGGTCCGCGCTCGAACAGCACGCGGAACTGGTCCGTCAGTGACGTCAGTCCGCCCGAGCCTGAGCCGATTACCACGCCAACCTCGTCGCCGTGACCGGGGACGGTAAAATGCGCGTCCTCCATCGCCTGCTGCGCCGCGGCCACCGCATACTGCGCGTAGCGGTCCAGCCGCCGAATCTCTTTGGGGCCGAGGTAGGGCGCGGGATCGAAGCCCTTCACCTCCGCCGCGATCTTGACTTCGAATGCGGCGGGATCGAATTCGGTGACCGTGGCGACCCCTGAGCGCCCTTCGAGCAGCGCATGCCACGTCGTTGCCGTATCGTTGCCCACCGAAGTAATCATGCCAATGCCGGTAATCACCACACGTGGTGTCTCGGCCTCATCGGTTTCCGCGCGCGCGGCAGCTGCTGGCGACATAGAAGTACACTCCCCCTGGGCAGGCGCGCCCTCCTACCCGTGGGCGCGAGACCATCCACGACCATCAAATCCGGGGAAAGTGTACCCCAAATGGCGTCTTCCGTCGAGACCCAGGTCATTATCGCTCAAAGCCGCACACCGGGGGGCCGCAAGAGGGCACGACCACCCCGGCCGGACGAGATGGAGGGCATCTCATCCGCCACGCGTGCCGGGCGCACGCGTCGCCAGGTTATCGCGAGGGACCTGGGGACCGAGCCGGTTCCCCATCCGTTCGGTCTCCAGTGAGCTGCCCCTCGCGGATAGTCGCAGTATAGAACATATGTTCTGGTGGCGCAAGGGGACTGTGACTATTGGGTGGTTGGTGTGGATGGTATCCGTGACGTGGCCACGGCAGCTAGCTTCCCGGCCGCGATGCGGCCGGCATGGGCATGTCCAGCGCGAGCACCTCCAGCGCCAGTCGCGGATTGGCGTTCTGCTCCAACTGTTGGTGGGCTAGCAGCAACCGGCGCAGGAAGGCCTCGGCGCGCTCAGCGCCCAGCGCGCTCCCCAGGCGCTCGGCGGCGGCGCGCGCGGCGCCGCCACTGGCCAGATTCGCGACCCCATGCGCGGCCAGGAGCACATCGCGCCACCACAGCGTCCAGGCCTCCACAGCTACGCGCGCGGTATGCGTGTCGCTGGCTAGCGGCGCCACCAGGCGCAGACGCGCGTCGCGCGTCGCCGTCGCCAGTGCCACGATCTGCGTCACCAGCGCATCCCGGCGCTCCCGTAGCTCGGGTTGGGCCGCCGCCTCCAGCGCCCAGCCCATGCGCCCGCCGGCCAGCCCGGCCAGCGTCGCCGCCTCGCCTGGCGCCATGCACTGGCGCTCCACCAGCGCCGCCGTGATCTCGGCCGGCGCAAGGGGATGCAGTGCGACCAACTGACAACGCGAAAGCAAGGTAGGTAGCAAGAGATCGGGCTCCGCGCTGGTGAGCAGCAGCACCACTCCTGGCGGGGGCTCCTCCAGCGTCTTGAGCAGCGCATTCATAGTCACCGCGAGCATGCGTTCCGCCCGCGGTAGCACGAACGCGCGCCAGCGCCCCTCATAGGGCGCGAGGTTCGCCATGTGCTGTAGATCGCGGATGCTCTCGATGGGCAGCCACACCTTGCCCACTGGTGGCACGACCACCGCGACATCGGGATGGTTGCCGTGTTCGATCTTGCGGCAAGCGACACACTCGCCGCAAGCATCGGGCGCGTCGGGCGCGCGTCCGGTACATTCGAGCAGTTGCACAAAGGCGAGAGCCAGGGTGCGCTTGCCAATCTGATCGGGACCCGTCAACAGATAGGCGTGGCTGACCTGCCCCGCGAGCGCGGCACGCTCCAGCAGCGTCTGTGCCTGCTGGTTGCCGATGACCGTTCGCATCAATTGGCTCCTGATCCGCGCCTGACCCTCGCCTAATCCGCGTCTGATCCGCGCCTGGCGCACATGGCCCGGCGCCACCATTCTACCTCCGCCGGACCGCTCTTCGCTCGTCCACGCCCCGTGCTACACGGGTATGCAGCTATCGGAGTGGCGGATACTCCTGGCACGGCCACTACGCACCCTGTTACACTTTTCTTACAGGGCTTGCGCAAGGTGGTATGCCTGGCTGAAAGTACCTTCGAGCATCCGCTGAGGCGCACGCGTCGCGCTTCTCGGCGAAAGGAGCACGACGTGGCGGACGAGCCCTTCTGGGTGCCACTCTTCCCGCTGAGTACGGTGCTCTTCCCCAGCATGGCGCTCCCCTTGCATGTCTTCGAGCCGCGCTATCGGGAGATGGTGAACGCCTGCCTGGACGACAACAGTCCCTTCGGCGTGGTGCTGGCGCGACCCGAGAGCCTGTACGGGCTCGAAGTGCCCTACACCATCGGCACGCTCGCCCGCATCGTAGACTACGAGCGGCTGCCCGATGGGCGCTATAACCTCCTCGCGTGTGGCGGCCAGCGCTTCCGCATCGTGCGGGAAAGCCGCGATCGCAACTACATGCGCGGTCTGGTATGCCATGTCAGCGATGTGGATGAGTCGCCCGACATGCTGGCCGCCATGGCGCGCGAGGCACGCGAGGCCTTTGTCACCTACCTGGGCGTCGTGCTGACGCTGGTGGGTAGCGAGGCGCGTGAGATCGCGATACCCCAGGAACCCGCCGAACTCTCCCACACGATTGCCATGTGTCTGACCAGCGAAGACTCCGAGAAGCAGAAGTTGCTCGAGATGACTTCAGCCTCAGAGCGACTGCAGGCCGAGATCGCGCTGCTGCGGGCCGAGACGCAGATCCTGAGCACGCAGACCGACGCCGCGTTGCTGCCGCGGACGGATATCAACCGCTCGATGTTGAACTGATCCCGCCGCGCCGTAGGGGTGTTCGGAGGTACGCCTCCTGGCCCGCCCACCCACTACGATGTCCATCGCTCGGTGACTCAGCACATTTAGATGACGTTGGCATCATAGCCATCTACCCGCCAGGCGCCATGTGCCTCGATCAATCGCAGCGCCCCCGAGGCCGTGCCGTTGCGCGTGCGCAGGACCGTCAGGGTGAAACTGGCCGCGTTGCTCTGGATGCGCGGATTCGAGAAGCCGCAGGTCCGTGCCGGACCCTTGAGCTGATCGAGGGCCTGCTGGCTCGCGGCGAATTGAGTCGCTGTGCCTTCCTGGCGCAGCCGATCGGAGAGCTGAGCATAGGCACGCGGGTAATTGCGCGCTACCAGCGCGGCACAGAAATCCTGGGCGGCGATGCTGGCAGTGCCCGTCTGGGTGCCGAAGGCAAGGTAGATGACGAGCACGAGCGCCACCACGACCCCAAACAGCAGCGGCAGCCAGAGGCGCCGCCCGAACGCCGACCCGCCCCGCCGCGCGGCATGACGCTTGCCATGAGCGGGCGGCGATGCTTCATGCGTCATGGCGCGAATCCCTCAACTGCAACCCGTTCGCCATCGCGATCACCCCCAGCACCCAGCGGCTGGAAGGCACGGCGCGGCGCGGATCACGCATGCAGTATACGCCTTCGGGGCTGGGCACTCACAACCCGCTCGAACCTAGGCGACCACCACGCATCGCATTTGCGCCAGGGGTGTTCACGTGGTATCCTGTGTGCAGGCGATGAACGGGACGAGTACCCAGCACGCACCGACAGCGACAGGCGGCCACCGGCTGAGAGCCGCCTCCGGCTAGCGTATTGGCGAATACC
>DASYGC010000650.1:0-8382 GCA_036000225.1 Ktedonobacterales bacterium
GGCTCGGCGCCGGTCACGCGGACGAGATCGAAGCCCAGGTCATGGGCGTGTTGCTTGATATCCTCGGTCAGACTCATCGCGCGTGTTCCGTATCCCCACTCTGGTCATCCGTATTCTGGTCGAAGTTGCCCCGCTCGCAACCGTTGGTCCTACTCATCCCGAACCGTTCCTGGGTGCGCGGCCGTTCCAGTATACCGCACCGCGGCTCATGGACCGGACGCGCACCGGTTGCGGTAGGCCGCGATGCCCACTATACTGGCGCTAGCGACGGGCGTTCTGGTCGGGCACAGCGCCCATGGGCCGGGTCGGAGAGGGGCATCATGGCAGACACCGAGACACGCGAGCGACTGGCCCAGCGGGTGGCGGAGCGACGCAAGGTGCTGAGCGAGCGCGAATCCCTCGATCCACGCATCCGCGCGCTGTCGCGATCGAGCGCGCGCCATTTGCTGCCCCCCCGCCCACAACCCACGCGTGGCACAATTCCCATGGCGCTCTTCGCGGTGCTCGGGGTGCTGGCCCTGCTGACCTGCGTGGGGCTGGCGACCGCGGCCGTCTATGGGAGCGCGTGGCTACAAGGGACACTCAACGATCCCAGCACCACCGTCCAGAGCTTCTATGGCGCACTCGAACAAAAGGACTACGCCCGCGCCTATACCTATTTTAGCGATCACGCGCGAGCACAGGTGAGCGAGCCAGCCTTCGCGGCGCGCTTCGCCAGCTATGACGCGATTGATGGGCCGGTGACCTCCTACGTGCTGAGCGCGCCGCGGTACGCGCCGGGCGGCGCGGCCGCGACCATGAGCGTCACCGCGCAACGCCAGGCCAACACCAGCACGCCAGAGGTCCACACGCTGAGCCTGGTAAAGCAAGCCGGAGCCTGGCGGATCGCCGGCATTGTCGTGTCAAAGAACCCAGCCAGTGCTCCCACACCAGTAAAGTAGTGTCCCGCGTGTCACTGCTGGACGCGTTGCCTCTCGCGCTCGCGCCCGCTCTGGCTGGCGCCCACACCCGCCGTCTTCGCCGGCGGACGGCTCGATGCCGCGACCGCGCTGCTGGCCGGTGCGCTGGAACTTAGTCGTGACGATGTGGTGGCCAATCTGGGCTGTAGCGCCGGCATGCTGGGCCTGGTGGCCGCGCGCCACTTCGTCGCCGGCGCGACTGAGCGACTCACGCCGGACGGGCGCTTCTATCTGGTCGCCAACCGCTTCCTGACCTAATTAGGGGGAGGAGGAGGGGGCACGTCCCTGCGCCCCCTCCCCCACAGCATCCGTGCCGCGGGCGCATCCGTGCCGCGAGGGCCTCCGTGCCAGGCGAGCATGCGTGCTGCCTCCGACCAGTCGAAACTGGCCAGGACCGCGTTCCTCTCGGTCACCGCTTTGAAGTATAGCCGCGGATCGCGCGAGTTTCCCCACGGAAATCCGTAGGTTTTCGGTGACAGTTTATTCATCTTTCTTATTCATCTTTCGCCTGATCCGCCGCTCGGGCCGCACGGAGCGGGCTGGAAGTACATAGGACTTCTGTCCCGGCTTTGGGAGGCATTTCCCCTGGCCACCGCGTAGCCGCTCTGACCTCTGAAGCGGCTGTTGCCCAGGAACTCGCCCTTCGTCTAGAAAGGTGAGACTGGCGTTCGCATGGTGGGACGTGGTGATAGAATAGGGCACAAGCGCAGGCTGTTGAGCTGACGGCCCGTTCGTGAGTCAGGACCGCACACACTGATGGATGATTCCACTGAATCTAAAAGCTATTCGCTCTTCGGCGTCCGAGTGGATGTGGCCTCGGCGCACCATGCGGCCCTGGCGATTGTCGAGGGCGCGGTGGCGCATGTGGGCATCCGGGTGGTGCTGGCCGACCTGTGGACGTTCCTGCTGGCCCAGCGCGACTTCCTCGTCTGGGAGTCGCTCTCGGGCGCCGATCTGGTGCTGCCGGCGGGCGACGATGCCGTCATTCGCCGGCTGGCGCGGCGGCGCTCGGTGCCGATCGCGGAGCCGGATCGACTGATCCAGGATCTGCTGACGGCGCTGGACACCGGTGGGCACCGGGTGGTGCTGATGGCGCCCGACGACGAGCTGTCCGCGATTGGCTTGCTCTTCCACCGCCTCTGGCCGCAATTGCAGATGACCGACATCGGACTCACCACCTCAGAGATTTCCGAACAAGCAGGTGAACGGCTGCTGCGCGAGGTGAATGCCGTGCGGCCCGAACTGCTGCTCGTCGGGGGGCAGTCGCCCTGGCAGGAGCGCTGGACATTCGAGCAACGCGCGCTGCTGCAGGCCGGCGCGGTCGTCCTGCTCCCGTCGCTGCAGGGCGCGCTGACGGCGATCGGGCATCGCGCGGGCATCAAGGTGGTGGGCCCGCAGTGGAAGCGCCGGCGCGTCGCACTGCAGCGCGCCTTCGACGCCACGATTGCTCCCGCGGCGCAGGCATCTGCCCGCACCCTTGGTTCGTTACTGCGGGTTCCGCGCGAGACGCTGCAACAGTCGCCGCTTGCCCAGTGGCGCTTCAACCCGGTGAACCTGCGCCGGCTGACCTCGCCGCACGCCAGAAGTGCGCGCGGCGTGCGTGTCGCGGAGTGGCACGACCCCGACGCCTCCTCTGTGCAGCGGCTGACGGCGTCGCCGTTGGCGCGACTTGGCCCGCCACGCCGCATCGGCGGCGCGCTGCCCGCTCTCCCCCCACCTTCGGGTGAGATGCATCTGGCCGATCAGCCGACGATCACGCTCTCGCTCGACGCCTTGCGGGCGGCGATTCCGCGGGAGATCACTGGCCACATCGTTGACGCGTCCTCCCCCCATGCGCCCCAACCACCCCTGGCACATGGCATCAGCCAGGAGCTCATCATGACGGGGCGGATCAGAGAGCCAGACGCGCCGGTGGAGAGCGCCGGAGAAAGCGCCGTGCCACGCGGTACGACTCCGCTCGCGCGCGGCGACGTGCCGCCCGCCCATCCCTATGACACACCGGATGCGCTGGAAGTGCGTGAAGCGCTGGCGCCCACCACCCGGCTGCGCGAGCCACTTGCCCCAACCACCAAACTGCGCCTGCCACTCGCGCCCACCACGCTGCTGCGGCGGCGCGCGGGGGGGCACGTGCCCGATGCCGACGCTGTCGCCGAGCAGCCAGATGGCCAGCCCGCGCCGGCCCCACCGGACGACGCGGTGGTCAGCAGCCTCGACACCACAGCGCCGGCGGCGCGCGAAGACGCCGCGGCCACCAACGAGCACCAGGCCATGCCAGCGCCCGTCGTCGAAGAGTTGGCGACGGCAGCTTCCTTGGGCGGTACGTCGCGCCGCCCGCTCAGGCGCCGTCGCCGCATGCCCCGCCGCAAACGCGCCTACTACCGAGAGCGTGGTTGAAACGTGCGCAACGAGAGCGGATTTCATCCGAACCAGGCAAGTGGTCGGTCGGGCATGCCCGAAGTTGCATCTCCCTCATATCAATATCGTGTAGGGGCGTACGGATGTACGCCCTTTGGATACCGGGCAAAACCTGGCTTTGAATCACCGCAAACCGCGAGTGTGCTCCAAGGTTTAGCATCATAACAAGTTCGGGTGATCGGTGGCGTTTCGTAGTCGCGCACGGGTGTGCGCTCTGGGCCCCGTTATCGTTTGGCCCACGTTATCTTTCGTAGTCGCGCACGGGTGTGCGCTCTGGGCCCCATTATGCGTAAGCCTTCATCCGAACCTGGTATCACACGCCCCGAAAGTGAATTTCGGGGGCGCTTGGCTGATCAATTGTCAGCGTAATCTCGCTCATTCGCGCTGAACGCCGCTCCACGGCTACTGGGTTACCCCGGTGAACTGCCATGCCCCGATGCGCAATGCTGGCGCCATGCAGGTGATGTAGTCGCGCGCCTGCACCCGTTCGCGACCCACCGCCTCCACGGCTGCCAGCGCATCCCAGATGCTCTGTGTGAAGCGCAAGCTCTTGACTGGGCGGGTCAGCTCGCCATGCTCGATCAGGAACGTGCCATCGCGGGTCATGCCGGTGAACAGCGTGCGGACGGGATGGACGATATTGGTGTAGTGGAACCGGGTGACGTAGACGCCATGCGCGATCCCCTGGAGCAACTCGGCCCGCGTGGCATCGCCAGCCGCCAGCATCAGATTTTCGGGGAAGGCGCCGAACGCATTGGGCGCGGGCAGCGCGTGGCCGGTGTTGGGTTGGCCCGCGCGCTGGGCGCTGAACGAATCGTAGACCACCGCCGCCGCCCGCCCGCGCTCGACCAGATCAACCCGGCGCTTGGGCGCGCCCTCATAGTCAAAGGCGCGCGGCAGGCCCGCGGTATCGAAGGCGTCGTCATAGATCGTGATACTGGCTGCGGCGACCGGCTGATCCATGCGCCCGGTGAAGGGTGACCGCTCCTCCTCCAGGGCCAGGGCATTGAGGCCCATGAAGCTGAGATTCTGGAGCAGGTCGCCCACCGCATAGGATTCGAGCACGACGGGATACTCACCAATGGGCAACGCCTCGGGATTGCGGCTGCGCCGCGCCGTGCCCACCGCCTCGGCCGCCAGCGCCTCGAAGTCCAGCGTGCCGGCATCCACCGCCACCCGCTGACTCCAGCCGGATCCACCCGCGTCGGCCATGACCACCGAATGGAACTCGGCCTCGGTCCGCAGCTGATAGGCCCAGACGCCGAGCGAGTTGGCCACCGCCAGCTGCGTGGTGGTCGTTTCGAATGCCCCGGCCGATTCCAGGCCATGCTCCACCGCGCGCGCGACCACCACCCCGACTCCCCTGGCGCGGTCTTCAGGGCTGAAGTTCGCGGTGCGTTCGCTGTAGGCGCCAGGGCATGCCGGAAGAGCCTCCTGGGTGGGCAGTGACCTGAAGGCGGGATTCTCGGGCTGCACGCTGGCCGTGGCGATGGCGCGCCGCACGACATCGCGCAGCGCCGCCTCGTCGAGGCGGTTGCCGCCGATGACGCCGATGCGGTTTCCCAGCACCACGCGCACGCTCACCTGCTCGTTCTCTTCGGTGACATTCTGGTGAATCGTGTTGACCGCGAAGCGTGTCAGCGCGCTGGTGGTGCCGACCCACAACACCTCGGCCTGCGTGGCGCCGCCATCGGCGGCCAGGCCCAGCACGCGCTCGCACAGCGCCCGCACCTCTTGCTCGTCGCGCATCCGCCCCTTACCTCTCCGCTAGTCCCAGCGACCAACGCCCACGCGCACATTGCGGAACCGGGCCGGCGCGGCGCCATGACCCGTGCGCATCACCTGCATCGGCTCGCCTTTGCCACAGTTGGGCGTACCCCAGACGGTCCAGTGGGCGCTATCGCAGATGGCATCGCAACTGCCCCAGAACTCGGGGGTAATGCCGGTATAGGTGGCATTCTTGACCAGATTGGTCAGCTTGCCATGCTTGATCTCCCAACCGATCTCGGTGCCAAACTGGA
Organism: Ktedonobacterales bacterium; assembly: GCA_036000225.1. Classification (GTDB taxonomy): domain Bacteria; phylum Chloroflexota; class Ktedonobacteria; order Ktedonobacterales; family JADMIN01; genus DASYGC01. Next base: position 5,396 of record DASYGC010000650.1, read on the forward strand.
AATTCAGCCGCCGGTCGTCGATGCTCCACGAGCGGTTGGTGCAGAGGTAGAGGCCCTCGTCGGTATCGGCGATCAGGTCGGCCAGTGTGGCGACACCAGGGAGCAAGCTGACGTTGGTCATGCGAATCATCGGTAGGCGGTTCCAGCCATCCGCGCGCACGCAGCCGTTGCTCGTGAGGCCCAGCACTGGTGCGGTATCGCGCGACATCAAATAGCCGGTGAATTGTCCCTGTGTGACGATGGCGGTGCGCTGCGCCGGCACGCCCTCGTCATCCCAGCCGAAGGTACCCAGGCCGCCCGGCGTGGTGGCATCGGCCACGATATTGACGAGCTCCGAGCCGTAGCGAAACGCGCCAACCTTCTCGAGCGTCAGGAAGCTCTTGCCGACGAAGCCCGCCTCCATGCCCAGCACGCGGTCCAGCTCGATGGGGTGGCCACAGCTCTCGTGCACCTGCAGCGCCACCTGTGAGCCGTCCAAAATGAGCGTGGTGGTGTGGTCGGCGGGGCACTGTTTAGCAGTGAGCAACTGGACCGCTTCGGTGCCCACGCGCGGCGCCTGGCCGGCCAGGTCCATCGCCTCGATGAACTCATAGCCCTGGGTGCCGACCTGCATGTACGAGTTCGGGTACGACCGGATCTGCACCTCGCCCTCGGCCATGGCGCTGGCTTCGATGCCCGCACCGGAGTCATAGAGCACCTGCTCGACCTCCGACCCCTCCGAGCTGGCGAAGAGCTTGTGCTCGCGCCCGAAGGCCATCTGCCCGCTGGCGACGGTCACCCCAGGCACGGCGCGCATCGCCGCGCAGGCGCGCAACAACAGATCGACCTTCAGACCCAGCGGCACGGCGAACGGGTCGCGCGCGATCGGCGACGTATACATCCCGTGCTGCGGTGGCAGCGGCGCCAGCTCGATGGGCGGCCCAGCGACCGTGGCGCTCGCGCGGGCGATGCGCACGGCCAGCGCCGCGGTCCGCTCGGCTGCGTGGGTCGTCAGCCGGGCGGTGCTGGCAAAGCCCCAGGCGCCGCGCACCAGCGCCCGCACGTTCATGCCCACCGACTCGGCGTCGGACACGCCTTCGACGCGCTCATTCTTGACCTGAATGGATTGCGTGGCGCGCTCCATGACCCGCACATCAACATACGAGGCGCCGAGCCGCAGAGCGGTATCGATGGCGCTGGTGGCCAGGTCGCGCATACTAAGTTCCTCACGTGCGGATCGGGAGACAGCGATCGGTGGACATCAATGAAAGGGAATGAGGGTCGGCGTGAAATAGCCCACCACGAAGCAGATGGCGAAGAGCACCAGGCCAATCAGCAGGAGCGTGAGCAATCCCACATTGCCCGCGTGGACGAGGATGGGCTGCGAGCGGCCACGAGCAGGGCGGCTGCTGGGGGCGGTGGCCCACTCCTGCAGCTGCGGCTCGTCGCTCCATGGCAGAGCCGGGCGCACGCGATACGAGGGGATGGGAGGGGTCGCGCCATAGGCGCGCAGCGACCCCGTAGGGGTGCGCAAACGGCCGGAGGGAGTGAGCGCACGCAGCGGCCCCGAGGAACCCGGCGCGCGCAACGGGCCAGACAGCGACGGCGCGCGCAGAGGCCCCGAGACACCTGGCGCGCGCATCGGTACGGAGGGTACCGGCGAACGAAACGGGCCAGATAGCGAGGGCGCGCGCAGTGGTCCCGAGACACCCGGTGCGCGTAGTGGTCCCGATGGTCGCGAAGGCCGCGCGGGTATCAGAGACGGCGCAATTGGAACCGTGGACTGGGTGTCGATCGGTCCAGGGTCCAGCGGCATGAGGTACCGTTCTGGCGTGCCGGGCACGCCGGGGAGACCCGGTGCGTCGAACGGACCGGTCGGCACTGGTGCCCGCATTGGGCCGCCGCGCGGCGCGCCGTAGCCCGGCAGGTTTGGCGGTATGCTCGATGCTTGCCACGGCGCCACATTCCAGGGCAGGCCGTTGAGTTGGGTTTCGGCCTGGGACCAGGGAGCTGACCGCGCCACAAAGTCGCGATATCCCCGCACCGCTGGCGGCGTCGCCTGCGCATCGTCAACGTCCCACTGGCGCAGCGCCGTGCCGGCCAGTTCGAGCGCCATGAGCAGGTCGCCCATGCTGGTGAGCGCGCGCGGATGGCCGAGCACCACGATGCGCTCGACAAGATCGCGAACCTCCGCGGGCACATCGGCGCGGAAGTCGCGCAACTCTCCCGATGGGCTGGTGGTGGCCAGCGCCTGCCACAGCAGCCAGCCAATCGCGCGCAGATCGCCAGTGGGGGTAGCCAGTTCAGCGGCCAGCTCAGCGGGCGCCACGGGCGCGCCCGTGTCACTCATCTCGCGCGCCAGGCGGGCTTGCGCTTCGGCGTACTGCGCGAAGTACGCCAGGTCGGGCGGCAGGCAGAAGTTGTTCAGCCGGGCCGTGCCATCCCGCTCGATCAGCACCGCGGTGGGTGTCACATCGCCGTGCGCGACACCGCGCTGGTGGGCATAGGCGAGCAGAAGCGCGAGCTGCCAGCCGAGTTTGACCGCGCGCGCGCTGGAGAGGCCGCGATCCAATTCGGCGGCAAGCGGGGTGCCATCCACGTATTCCTGGATGATGAAGTACCAGCCATCCTGTTCGACGGCATCGAGCACCATGACGGCCGCGGGGTGAGCAATGGTGGCGGTGGCGAGCAGCGCGGCGCGATAGACGGCGGCGTGTGCGGGCGGCACGGCTTTGACCGCGATTGGCCGGCGTAGGTTGGTATCCATGCCGGCGTAGACCGCGCACGCCGCCCCATGCGCCAGCGCGTGCTCGAGCTGGTAGCGCCGCTGAATGAGCGCTCCCTCAAATGTCGTTTGCTCTTTCACCCGATTGTCCAACGCCATCCTCTTCTGGGTCGGGCAACTGCCCCGTTCCCGGTCCTCCATGCCGCACGTGCGGCGGACGCTGGCGGTTGCAATCGGGCGACGCTACGCTCTCAAGGCGTTCCGCCGGCCCCGCCCGCCGCCC
>DASYGC010000651.1:0-4122 GCA_036000225.1 Ktedonobacterales bacterium
GGATGACACCTCCCGCGGGCTCCGCTAGCAGGTCATTGCGCCGCCACAGCCCAGTTCCTGGGGCGGCATCTCCTAGGGAATACCACGTTTCCAGACGATGCCGATGCCGATGAGCGCCGCTCCAGCGGCAGTTCGGGCGGCAATTCGGGACGGCCGCCTCTGAGCTTGGGTGGTTCAGGTTGGTGGCGGCAAGGATTCTATTATCGCCCACACACGCTCGCTCCGGTCTGCGGGGGTGGCGTCCAGAAGACGAAGCCCATCAACTCACCTCCTTGGGCCGATCGTCGCTGGCGCTATCTCCTCCCGTATCCCCGGCGATCCCCGGCGATCCCCGGCGGCTAGGTCCGGGACGAGAAGGCTTTCTTTGCGTACATCCTTTGGTCTGCCCGATCGAGGTACTCGAGACATCCCACACGATCATGTGGGGCGTTCGTCCAAGCGCTCGCGCGGTGCGCTATGCCACGCGCTATGCCACGCGCGCAACAACTGCCGCTCATGTTCAGGTGTGAGGCCGGCGCGCAACGAGTTGTTCGCTGGACGTGTCGCATCCCAGGCCAGGATGTCCCGAACAGTTTCCGTGAGTGGACGAAAGCTGAGACCTGTAGCCATGGCCTTCCGGCAGTTGACCCGTGGCCAGCCTACCATCGCACTAGGCGTCCACAGTGGCAATTCTTGGTACGGTACCACGCCCTGCTCCAGGAGGAATCGCTCGCTTACCCATTCAAACGTGGTGTTTGCGGCTGCGCCACCACAGACCTCACGGCACGTTTCCAGCAACTGGCGCATCGTCAATGTACTAGCCGGTCCCTTTGCATTGTAGACGCCAGTCTGATGGCTCTCAACCATGGCAATCGTCCACGCAGCGAGATCGCGCACATCGATGAACTGCACCGGCTGTTCGGGATCACCAGGCGCAAGCGTTTGGCCACCCTGAGCGATACGATGCGGCCAGTACGTAAAGCGATCGGTGGGATCATACGGTCCCGCAATGAGGCCAGGACGGATCACCAGCACGCGGTTGGGCAGCGCCTGCTCTGCGTAGTGCTCACAGAGCGCTTTACGCGCGCCATAGGTCTCTGGCAATTCGGTCTCACTATCGTTCTCCTCGTATCGCGAGACCGGCGAGCACTCATCAATTGGCGCCACGGTAAAATCAGCGTAGACCGACGTCGACGAGATGAACGTATAGTGCTGTGTCTGTGTAGCCATGAAGGCTGCGCTCTCGCGTACCTGGCGGGGAATCCGCCCATTGGAATCGATCACCGCGTCCCAGACGCGTCCGCGGAGCAGTTGGAGCTCGCTGGCGCGGTCGCCATGGAGTTGCTCCAGGTGCGGAAACAGGTCGGGATTGGTGACTCCACGGTTAAAGAGCGTCACAGTATGGTGGCGCGCTACTGCGGAAGACACCAGATGGCGACCAAGAAAGCCTGTCCCACCAAAGAGGAGAATCCTCATGCGGCGCACTCCCTTTCCGTTTCGGTCGTTTTCGGCCGTTCGCTTTGCTTACAATTTCACCCATATCGAACACACAGGTCGGATAACGAAACGGGGGCCGATTATCCGTTGGTCTATGCACTGTAATCACTTCTGGCCTATGACTCTGCGTCATGGAGACGATACCGTCGTAGTCTCGACGCCCGTCTCGTAGGCGTAGCACCATGCCCCTCCCGTCACGGAGTTGGTATGAGCGGAGTGCTCTCCTACATCTGCCGGTCAAACTGCCGCTGATCAAACTGCGCTGGAGCTTCGAGCAGCCAGGAAAGATCTATCCCAGGCGCAATCTCCCGTGGCTCTGTATGGCGCATGAAGAGGCGCGCGCCAGCGACTCCCTCCAGACGTAGTGCGGGGCCGTTGCGCTGCAGCCAGGAGCCCTCGCGCATTCCCAGCACTGCCACATCGTTCTCTTCGAGAAACTCAGCGATGCGAGTAGCCCGCGTCTCGCCCTGATGGGTTGAGGTGGGGTCCGGATCGAGATAGTGCGGGTTGATCTGGAAAGGCAGTAAGCCAAAGGCCTCGAACGAGGATGGCTGGACGATCGGCATATCGTTGGTGGTGCGCACACTAGGGCACGCCATGTTGGTCCCCGCGCTTGCTCCAATATAGCGCAATTCACCGGCCTCAACACGCTCACGCACCAGGTTGAGCAGCTGGTGTTGCTGGAGCGTTTTAAGCAGGCGAAAAACATTGCCGCCACCTACGTAGAGGACACGGGCCTCGGTCACCGCATGCCGAGAGTCGCTGACGGTGTGCATCCCCCTGACCATCACGCTAAGTGGGGCCAGCGCCGCCTGGATATGGGCCGTATAGCCGTCGTAGTTGGCCCAGGCCACGGCATAGGGCACAAACAGGACGCTGCGTTCATCCCCGAGAAAGTCCTTCAGGCCCGCTAGCGCGTGCTCCAGGTACTGCCTGCCAAAAACGGTTGAGTTGCTCAGGAGGAACAGTCGCTGTCGCATAGTAGTCCCCATGCTCGCGTTATCGCAACGTAGCTCATCTCGTGCAAGCAGCGGCTAAGTCGCATTCGCTGCTCGTTCTACCTCGTTGCCTTCTGTGATGACCACAGAGAAGGCTCATGACTCCGGTCACCACCTGCGTCGCGTTCACTGCGGCCACATAGCACGCCGTTGCGATCAGACGCGTCGTCTCCAGGACGAGCCTGCGGGCGAAGGTCAACTACCCGGAGCAGCGGGACACTGTCCCGCTAGCTGTGAGCGTCCCACTGTCCAGGGGCTCGGGCAGAACCCTGATGCCCATTGACGGGTGTCTTCAACAGCCAGGGCGGACAAACGTCCCTCCCAAGGCGTCGCTTCATTGTCCGAATCTTTTTCGGGTTTAGTGCATTGGACTTGATGCGCTTTTGGGCACGCGGTGTCCGTTCCTCGCTCCGTGGCGGCATGGCTTCAGCGATATGGCGTTAGATGCGCCGCGGTGCTGGCCACGGTGCGAGCAGCTCATCGATAACCACTGTGGCCGCAGCATCCGACGCATCAGCCGATGGCTCATTCGTTCACCGGCGCGCCTGGCGTCCCTGTGCGCCGCGTGAGGAGGACGATGGAAGCGGCCGCAATCCACACCTCTTGTGCGATCAGCAGCACGATGATCGCAGCGGTCGCGGCAGGGACGAGCAGCCCGAGGAGACCGACCACCTCGAATGCGCTCCCGAGGGCCAGGGCGAGGTATCCGAGCGCGCGGGGAAGCACGATCGCCGAGCTGGGGCTGACCAGCAACGCTCCGATGGCGAGGAAGACGATCGGGGCCGGGCCGATAGGAAAGACATGGATGAAGACGCCCTGCACAATCCAACAGACGACCGCTGCCTCCGGGTGGCCGCTACTCGTCGCAATCGGCGTTGCCATGCCCAAGACGGCCTCGATGAGCGCGGTGGCAAGCAGCGTCGCCGTGCCAAAGAGAGCCACCAATCCGGCGAGCCGACCCATCCCGTGCGCCAGATGGATCAGCCCCAGGAAGAAGAGACAGGCCAGGAGCCCCCCCGTGACCTGCAAGCCTCCGCCCACCATCAAGAGGGCGCTATAGCGGGTGGCAAAGACACTGATCTGCTGCATCGTGGCTGCTGGCCCAGGTTGTGGGAGGGGGAAACCGTAGTAGACGCCAAGCATCAGCACGGCTGCGAGGCCGCACAGTGCGGGCCCTCGTCGCGGGTGCGAGGTGTGCGAAGTCGCCTGGACGGGCATGGGTCCGTCATGGGTGGTTTGCGCGGTGGAGTGCGGTGGCAACATAACGCTGGCCTCCCTCAAGATGAGTGGTTTGGCAGTAGGACTATTCGTAGCGGAGTACGCCCAGCGGACGTGCGTGGGTCGTGCGGGACGCCGAGAGCGCCGTCACCGCTAGGCTGGCGGCGTGTGCGGCCAGGACAACGCCAAGCGAGGCAAGCAAGGCCGGTGTGTCCAGACTGGACAGCTGCTGAAACAATGCGAACCCCGGCTGCGATCCGACGACGCTCTCGATTGCGCCGATGCGACTCATGCGAGCTGCCTCCTGGGAAAGAGGACTCCAAGGGTCCGGCTTGACGGTCGCAGTGCCCACGAAGCCAGCGCGAACAGGGTCAGGAGGATGGGTAACACGATGGTGGTCCCGGGATCACGCGCACCTCCGCTTGCGATG
>DASYGC010000652.1:0-5359 GCA_036000225.1 Ktedonobacterales bacterium
CAGGTTCGGGTGCTCGGTGGCGTTTCGTAGTCGCGCACGGGTGTGCGCTCCGGGTCCGGTTATCTCCGTAGTCGCGCACGGGTGTGCGCTCTGGCCTCGTTATGTGGAATCCTTCATGCGAAAGTGGCATGAGATCACGGCGCGCACGCGCTTCAGCGGTAGTCGCGGGGGTCGTCATCGTCGGACGGATAGCCGGCGCCCTCGGTTCCACGACCAGGGCTGGGCGAGGAGCGCGGGCGGGGTGTGCGGGTGTCGGAGCGACCGTCGCCACTGGCATAGCGGCTGCCGTTGGGGCCGGCGCGGTCAGCGGGTGGCTGGGTGCCATAGCGGCCAGAGCGCGAGCGGCGGCGCCACTCGGATCCCGACGCATCGGGATCGTCGGCGGATTCGCGGTACGGCGCGTTGTATCCGCCGGGCGAACCGTCATCGGCATAGGGGCCATATCCGCCGTCGTCCTCTTCGTAGCGCGTGTAGCCATCATCGCCGCCCTCGGTGGCATCGTCCTCGGCGTACTCGTTGGTCCGCGCTCCATCTCCGCGTGCTCTGGTGGACCGCCGTGGATCGGCGATCGCGCCAGCGCGCGCTGAGCGGCGGCGTAGGATCACGTACGCCGCTGCCCCGATGCCCAGTAGGAGCAGCAGCAGGGCGCCGGTGGCCATCAAGATCAGGCCCGCGATGAAGTTCGAGTTGTCATTGCCCGCGCTGGGGGTGGTGGTGCGGGGAAGCGTGGTCGTCGCGGTGGTGGCGACGGTGGGAGTGGTGGGAGTGTCGGCGGGCAAGGCGAGCCAGCCGTTGCGCTCCGCGAGGGCAACGCCCGCGAAGTGCTGCCGCGTCGTTCCGGACAGCGGAGCGCGTGTGCGAGTGAAGCCACCCACGGTGAGCAGCAACAGGGCCGCGATTACGAGGACCAGCGCGCGCTGGCGCACGGCGTGCGGCGCCGGCCGGTGCCGCCTCCGCGCGCCACATGGCCGCTCTTGCATGTGCCCTCCCTCGATCTCATTCAGCCAGCCGGCGGTTGAAACCGCGCCTAGAGGCGTTCCGCCACGAAGCCCGCCTGCGCGGGCTGCAGGCGGTTTGATGGCACGCTGTCATCCATCCGCGGGCGGATGCCGTCGCTGGCTGCCACTACCCGGCGGTGCTACTATATGCGCCCGCCCCTCGCTCGTCAAGTGGCAGGAGCGGTAATCGGTCACAGGGTGCGGGATAGAGCGGCGAGGGTAGGGATAGCCGAGCGTCGGTCGGCGGATTGCCCCACCACTCACAGCGTCTGTCCCGCGAACTGTTGGTCTTGCTCCCCCCAAATGATCCGGGGGGCAGGCCGCATAACGGGACTCGGAGCGCACACTCGTACGCGACTACGGATAACGGGGTCCAGAGCGCACACCCGTGCGCGACTACGGACCCAGCGGAGAAGCCAGAGTGGCATGAGCATGAGCATTAGCCACGCAGGGTCGCTCCAAAGCGCTGGCCGAGCGCGGCGACGATGCGCTCGATGGCCGCGTTGACCTCCGCGTCGTTGAGCGTGCGATCGTCAGCCTGGAAGGTCAGCGTGTAGGCGAGGCTCTGCTGGTGCGGTTCGATGCCCGTGCCAGTGTACACATCGAAGAGCCGGAGCGTGCGCAGCAGCGCGCCGCCCTCCGCTTCGATCAGCGCCGCGACCTCCGCCGCGGCAATCGCGCGGTCCAGTACCAGCGCCAGATCGCGCCGCACTGGCGGGAAGCGTGGAATGGGCTGATGCGTGTTGTGGTCGGGGACCGCATCGAAGAGCCGTTCGAGGTCCAGTTCCAGCAGATACGGGCGGCCCTCCGCCTGGCGATGCGAGCCCGCCTCGTCGAAGCGCGCGGCGACCGCGGGATGCACCTCCCCCAGCACGCCGACGCGCTGCCACACGGGCGCCGCGACGGCGGACGGCGCGCCTGACACCCGCGCGCGGTCCATGCCATCGGCGTGGGGGAGGATGAGCACCTCCAGCGCGGCACAGCGCCCCGGATGAAAGGTCGGATGGCGCACCGGGACGAAGCGATAGCGCGCCACCTTGAGCGCGTTCAGCAGCGTCTCCGCGATGCCCTTGAGGTCGTAGAAGTCGGCGGGGCGCGCGGGCGCGTCCCACGCGCGCGCCGCTGGCCCCAGCAGCCCCACCGCCAGTGAGCGGCGCTCCTCGGCCAGGCCGGTGCCGCGTTCCAGCTCAGGGGTCAGCAGGTAGCGCCGGCCCAACTCGAAGAACCACAAACCCGCGTCGTTGAACTTGCTGTTCTCGTACAGCACGGTGAGCATGCCCGCCATCAGGGTCAGGCGCATCACCTCCAGCTCGGACGAGAGCGGGTTGCGCAGCGCGATCACCCGCAGCCGCGCCGCCAGCGCCTCGATCTGCCGCCGCTCGTCGCGTCCGGCGTGCTCGGCGTGCTCGGCGGGCACGGGCGACGCGGGCGCCGTGGCGTTAGCTTCCAGATCGAGCGCGGGCGCTTGCGTGGTGAGCAGCCGCTCGGCGCCGGGCGTGGCATCGAGCAGCAGCCGCGCCAGGGCCACGCGACTGGTGAGCGAGTAGGTGATGACTTCCGTCAGCCCGGCGCCGGTCAGCACATCGCGCACGCGCTCGTCGCGCTCGAAGTCGCCACGCACCGGTTGTGGTAGGGGTCCGGTGGGGATGGTACTGGGGATGCGCTCGTAGCCCACGATACGCGCGACCTCCTCCACCAGATCTGCGCTCTCCACCACATCGCCGCGCCAACTGGGCACCGTCACATGCAGGTAGCGCGGGTCGGTCTCCGGTGCGACGGTGAACCCCAACGCCCGCAAGGCGGCCATGGAGTCCTCGGCGCTCACGCGCAGACCCACCAGCCAGTCCACCTGCGCGGTGTCGAAGCGAATCACCGGGCGTGTAGGCGGCGCGGGATAGAAGTCCACGCGCCCCGGCGCGACGGTCCCGCCAGCCAACTGGGCGAGCAACTGGGCGGCGCGATCAATGGCCAGCGCCGTCAGCTCGACATCGGGGTTCTTTTCGAAGCGCCCGGAAGATTCGGTGCGCAGCCCGATGGCCTGCGAGGTGCGGCGGATGTTGCCCGGGTTGAAGTGCGCCGCCTCCAGCAGCACGGCGGTCGTCGTCGCGCCCACTTCGCAGCGCTCGCCGCCGAAGATGCCGGCGATCACCGTGGGGCCGGTGGGATCGGTGATCAGCAGCATCTCGGAACTCAGCGCGCGGTCCACGCTGTCGAGCGTGGTGATGCGCTCGCCCGCCGTGGCGCGGCGCACGATGATCGTATGGTCAGCCACCTTGTCGTAATCGAAGGCGTGCAGCGGCTGGCCCAGTTCCAGCATCACATAGTTGGTGATATCCACTACGTTGTTGATCGGGCGCATGCCCGCCAGAGTCAGCCGTTCGGCCATCCAGTCCGGCGCGGGGCCAACCTTGACATCGCGCACGACCCGCGCGGTGTAGCGTGGGCAGAGGTCGGGATCGCGCACCTCCAGCGTCATCAGGGTGGCGGCCGGCGTACCCTTCTCGGACACCTTGATCTTCGGCGGGCGCAGCCGCTTGCCGCTGAACGCCGCCACCTCGCGCGCGACGCCCAGCAGACATGCGAGGTCGCCGCGGTGCGCCTTGATGTCGAGTTCGATGACCGCGCTGCTGAGCACCTGGCCCAGCGGCACGCCCAGCGGCGTCTCGGGCGGCAGGATCAAGATGCCCGCATGGTCATCGCTGATACCCAACTCGCGCGGCGAGCAGAGCATGCCTTCGGAGAGCACGCCCATCGCCTTCTTCGGCTGGATGGTGATCGCGCCGATCCTGGTACCCACCCGCGCCAGCGGCACACGGTCGTGCAGCTTGATGTTCGAGGCGCCGCAGACCACACTCAACTCGCGCCCGTCGCCGGTGGTCACCCGCGTGGCGCTCAGATGGTCCGACCCCTTGACCGGCTCCAGAAAGACGATCTCGGCGGTGACCACTCCCGGCCAGGGATATTCGATGCGATCGACCTCCAGGCCAGCCATGGTCAGCCGGTCGGCCAGCGCCTCAGGCCCCAGGGTGATATCAACGTACTCTTTCAGCCAGGCGTAGGGAATCTTCATGCTCGCGTTCCTCTCATGTTTGCTAGTTTGCCAGGTCTCCTATCCCACGGGCGATGACCACCAGATCGGCCAGCACGCCGAACGCCGTCTGCTCCGGTCCACCTTCGCCCTCGATCAGCGTCAGCTCGCCCATGGTATCGGTGCGCAGGGTCAGCGCGGTTTCCATGCCGGCCAGATGCGCCAGCGGATCGTTGGCTGGCAGCGCGCGCAGGCGCACCGCCGCCACGATGCCCCCAGCGGTGGCGCGCTCAACTTCCACCAGTTGGCGGAGCGCGTGGCCGGCGGGCAATGCCGCCCGCGCGGCGCGCATCGCGCTGGCGCCCAGCCCCAGACGCGCGACCTGCGCCGGACGCAGGTCGGCGCCCATCAGGACATTGGCCAGCACCGTCGCCTTGACGGCGGCATCCCAGCCATCCAGGTCGTACGCGGGGTTGGCCTCGGCGATGCCCAGCGCCCGCGCGCCCGCCAACGCATCCTCCAGGGTCGCACCGCCGGCCAGCGCGCCGAGCACATAGTTGGTGGTGCTGTTGAGCACGCCACGGAAGCTGGTGATGCGCGTCGCCGGCAGGGTAAACTCGGCCAGGTTGAACAGCGGAGTGCCGTCCATCACGGTTGATTCGAAGCGCAGCGCCACGCCATGCGCCGTGGCCAACGCGCGCAGCTCGCGATAGGCGTGGGCGATGGGTCCCTTGTTCGCGGTGACGACGTGCCGGCCCGCGGTCAGCGCCGCGCGGACATGGCTGGTCGCCGGCTCACCGGTCAGGGGATCGAGGGGCGTCAACTCGATCAGCACGTCGGCCGGGCAGGTCGCCGCGAAGGCCAGCGCGTCGCCGGCGAACGCCGCCGCGCTCGACGGCAGTGCGCCGTCGGACCGGCCAGCGCGCGGCCAGGCCGCGGCCGCCAGCGCCGCGGCGGAGATCCCCGCCGGCGCCGCCCAGCCACCCGCGGCGCGCGTCAGCCCGCCGGTGAAGACGAGATCCAGTCCGTAGCGAGCGCGCAGCTCGGCGTCTTTAGCGGCGGCCAGCGCGATGAACGCCTGGCCAACATGGCCGCAGCCCAGCAAGGCCAGTCGCAGTTCCATGGGATGCCTCCTCATCCGAACTGGCGCAGGAAACGCAGATCGTTGCCGGTGAACAGGCGCAAATCGTCAATGTCATAGCGCAGCATGGCGATGCGCTCGGGTCCCATGCCAAACGCGAAGCCGCGATAGCGCGCCGGGTCGTAGTTGACATTGCGCAGCACCTGCGGGTGGACCATGCCGCAGCCGAGGATTTCGAGCCAGCCGCTGTCC
>DASYGC010000653.1:0-2924 GCA_036000225.1 Ktedonobacterales bacterium
AACCCGCGCGATCGCGCTGGCGACGTTAGCGGGCGTGAGGCCGCCGGCCAGGATCACCGGCCAGCATGCGGCGACCAGGTGGGCCAGCGCCCAGTCGCCGCTGTGCCCTGTGCCACCCGGCCCGGCGCCATCCGCCGGCTCCAGCAGCAGCGTGGCGCCCGCCTGGATGTAAGCAGCGAGCGCGGGGAGGTCCGTCACTGAGCCGAGACGCACGGCCTTGATGACCGGCAGGCCGGTGGACTGGGCGACGGTGGCGCAGAAGGCCGGCGATTCATCGCCGCTGAGCTGCACGACATCCAATCCGACCCGCGTCGCCGTGGCCGCGATGGTGTCGTGCGGCGCGTTGACGAAGACGCCAACGGCCAGCGATGGGCCGCCGGGCAGCGGGAGTTCACCGGGCGCATGCGGGGATAACGGGGGGGCAGAGGGCGTACATCCGTACGCCCCTACGGAGGGGGGGAGTGGGTGGGCACCGTGCGCCAGGAGGGAGGTGGGCGCCGGGTGCGCATCGTTCACCGCGACGGTTGGCAGCGCGGTGTAGGCGGCGCGGGCGGCACGCACGATGGTTGCCGCCTGGTCGAGGCTGACCTGGCGGCGAAATGGGCCAAAGATCAGGCCGAAGGCGTCGGCGCCCGCCGCGACGGCGACCCGCGCCTGCTCCGGCTCGCGCAGGCCGCACAGCTTCACGAAGGGATGCTGGCGTCCGGCGAAGAGCGCCGCCGGTCCTCCGCCACCGGCGCTGGCCAGCGCGCCGGCCAGTTGCGCGGGGTCAGGCGCGCGCATCAGCGCCTCGCCCACCAGGATGGCAGCAGCGCCCCAGGCGCGCGCCTGGGCGGCGCGCGGCGCAGCGGCGATGCCGCTTTCGGCGATGACCAGTCGATCGGGCGGCACGAGCGGGCATAGGTGGGCCACCACGTCAGGATCGACGGCGAAGGTGCGTAGATCGCGGCTGTTCAGCCCGATGAGGCGCGCGCCAGACGCCACAGCGCGGCGCGTCTCGGCGGCATCGTGGGCCTCCACCACCGCCGCCATGCCCAGCGCGTGGGCCAGCGCCAGCAGCTCTGACAGCGCGGCGTCGTCGAGCAGGGCGCAGAGTAGCAGCACGGCGTCGGCGCCCGCGGCGCGCGCCTCATAGATCTGGTAGGCGTCCAGCGTGAAATCTTTGCGAAGCACGGGCAAGGCGACCGCGGCGCGCACAGCTGTCAGATGCTCCAGCGCGCCGTGGAAGAAGTGCGGCTCGGTCAACACGCTGATGGCCGCTGCGCCACCCGCCGCGTAGGCGCGCGCTTGCGTGACGGGATCGTAGTCCACCGCCAACTGTCCCCTGGAGGGTGAGGCGCGCTTGACCTCGGCGATGAGGCGGGCCGAAGCGCCTGCCGCCGGGCAGAGCGCGCGCGCAAAGTCGCGCGGCGGCGGCGCCAGCGCGGCTCGCGCGCGCAGTGCGGCCAGCGGCTCATGCGCGCGGCGTTCGTCCAGGTCGTGGCGCGTCGCCGCGACGATGCGCGCGAGAAAGGTCTCAGGCATACCTCACCCCCAACCCCTCTCCTACGAGGAGAGGGGAGCCAGAGGGCGTGCCGCCGTACGCCGCGAGGGCACCGGCGCGTGGGGAGGCCGCGAGGGGACCAGTAATAGGAATCGCCTGGGTCATACCGCTGCTCCGGTCAGTTGGCGCGTCGTCGCGACCAGCGCGTCGAGCGTGCGCAGCGCGCGGCCCGAGGCGAGCAAACTCTGTGCCTGTTTGGCGCCTTCGCCGAGCGTTGCGGCGTGTCCGGTGATGAAGAGCGCCGCACCGGCGTTCAGCGCCACCATGTCGGCGGGAGCGCCCGTCTGCTGGCCCGCCAGCACCGCCCGCAGCAGCGCCGCGTTTTGCGCCGCGTCGCCGCCGCGCACCTCGGCGCCCGCGTGCGTGGTCATGCCGAAGGTTTCGGGTGTAATCGTGTAGTCGAGCAGGTCGCCCGTGTCGCCGCGCACCTCACAGACCTGGGTGGGCGCGCTGAGCGAGATTTCGTCCACGCCGTCCGCGCCGTGGACCACCAGCGCGCGCTGGCAGCCCAGCTTCAGCAGCGCCTCGCCCATCAGCCGCACTAGCGCCTTATCCGCCACACCCAACACCTGGTAGCTCGCGCCGGCCGGGTTGGTCAGCGGACCCAGAATGTTGAAGACGGTGCGGATGCCGATCTCGCGGCGGGTTGGGCCGACATGGCGCATGGCCGGATGGTAGGCGGGCGCGAACATGAAGCCGAAGCCCACCCCCGTCACGCAGTGCGCCACCTGCTCGGGACCGAGCTCCAGCTTGACGCCCAGCGCCTCCAGCACGTCGGCGCTACCACAGCGACTGGTCGCGGCACGATTGCCATGCTTGGCGACCGGCTGGCCGGCCGCCGCGACGACGAAGCCCGCCGCCGTGGACACGTTGAAGGTGCCGGCGCCATCGCCACCGGTGCCACAGGTGTCCACCGCCTTGAGGTTGGCCGGCAGTGGCACGTGCAGCGCCTTCGCGCGCATCACCCGTGCCAGCCCCGCCACTTCGTCGACGGTCTCGCCCTTCAGGCGCAGCGCGGTGAGAAACGCCCCTAGCTGCGAGGGTGTCGCGGTGCCCGACATGATTTCTTCCATGGCCGCGGCGGCTTCGGCTTCGCTCAGTGTGCCGCCCGCCACCACCTGCGCAATCGCTTCGCGAATCATGCTCTGCCTCCCGCCGGGGTGGCCGCGGGCGTACCTCCGTACGCCCCTACGGAAGTGGAACGAGACCCAGAGGGCGTACCTCCGTACGCCCCTACGGAAGTGGAACGAGACCCAGAGGGCGTACCTCCGGACGCCCCTACGGAAGTGGAACGAGACCCAGAGGGCGTACCTCCGGACGCCCCGACGGAGAATGGGTGGACGTCAGCCCTGGTACGCTCGTTCGCCAGAAAGTTGCGCAG
>DASYGC010000654.1:0-2193 GCA_036000225.1 Ktedonobacterales bacterium
CTGGCGCCCACCGAGCCGCGCATGGGCACCACCGGCGTGACGCCTGTGCGCAGCATGGCGATCAACTGCTCCAGCACCACCAGGCGCACGCCCGAGTGGCCGCGCGCGAGGCTGGCGGCCAGCAGCAGCATGACGGCACGCATGGTGGGGATATCGAACGGCTCGCCCACGCCGCTGGCGTGGCTGCGCACCAGGTTGCGCTGCAAGGCGGCCAGCTCGTCGTGGGCGATTTTGACCCGGCTGAGGTGGCCAAAGCCGGTGGTGATGCCGTAAACGGTGCGATCCTCGGCCACCAGCCGGTCCACCAGCGCGCGTGCGGTCGCCACGCGCTCGATGGCGGTGGGAGTCAGGGTGACCTCAGCGCCGTCGTGGGCCACCGCGGCGACCTGGGCCAGCGTCAGCGGCCCGCCATCCAGCCGGACCGGCTGGGGCGTGTGGTTGCCCCGCCGTTTGGGGTGGTCGTCTTCCGCGCCGTTGTCGGATCGCTTTGGCATCGTCGCCCTCCTGTTCGCGCCGCGAGCCGCGCTGCCACGTGCGGCTGGCTGGTGGGGGTGTCGCGGATGATGATGTCGGTCGTCACGGTGATGGTGCCGCGCGCGCGGAAACACGCGCGATGCGAGAGGCGCAAACATCTTACCACGAACGGCGAGGGACATTCGTTGATTGGGCGATTCGCGCCATCCACGTGCGTTGAGAGATGTGGCAGATGAAAGGAGAAGAGCGATGCTGAGGTCATCGGCGGGGCAGCTCGCCGACTGAAGCTCGGCTGCTAATCGCGTGTCGGCAAGGGTAGAGGTAGGCGGGCGGGAAATGGCGGAGCGCGCGGTGGCCAGGGCGAGATACAGGCAGGGGCAGCCGGGCGTACATCCGTACACCCCTACGGAGGTTGGCGGCTCATTCTGGCGCGGCGAGTTAGGTGACAGGCGGATGCCAACGACGTGGCCAGGATGCGTGGCGACAGCCGGCGGCCACGGGGAACTCCATGTAGTGGAGGGTTTGTCGTGCCCATCACCCACGCCCGACATTCGCTGGCAGCTCAATCCTCGCCGTCCGCCTGACTCTCCCCTCGCCGGTACCGGATTAGCAGCCGAGCTGCAGTCGGCGAGCTGCCCCACCAATCAACTCGCCAGTTGTTGCAATACCCGCCCGCTCTCCGCCCGCCTTGCGACCCCCTCGCTGGCGCGATATTAGCAGCCGAGCTTCAGTCGGCGACTTGCCCAAGCTACCCTGCTCGCCATTGTCGTCCATCTCTGCACATCGGTGCTGGCCTACCGCTCCCTCGCCGGAACGGGATGAGCCGCCGAGCTGCGTAGGGGCGTCCGGTGGACGCCCGGCGAGCCCACTCCAGCACTCAACTCCCCGCTCGGTGCGCATCCAGTAGCGTTCTACCTGCCACTCACCCCGCCGCGGCGCCTCACACCACGTCGATCTGCTGGCGCAGCGCCACCGTGTCGTAGTAGTGCGACTCGCGCACGATCTTGCCCTGCTCGCGTGTGACGACCGTGACGCCGGTGATGCGATAGGCGCGGCCTGAGCCGCCGATGCCCAGGAACGATGCCGCGTGCGTGCCGCTGGCCTCCCACTCGACGATCAGCTGGTTGCCCGAGACCACGCGATTGAGGATGCGCAGCGAGCGATCGGGCACGCTGGCCACCTCGGCGACGAAACGCTGCGTGATGGCGTGGATGCCCGCGAACGGCTGGGCAAACAGAGGATCATCCACGATGGCGTGCTCGGCGTAGTCCGCCATGTGGCCACTCACATCGCCCTGCGTCTGTTGTGTCACATGCTGATCGTGCTGCTGGAGCTGGATGTGTTGCGGCGTCGCGGCGGCGCCGGTATGCGTGGCGGCGGCCACCACGGCGGCGATGCCCGCGCCCGTCAGACCCAGCGCCGTCAGCCCCACCACCAACTCGCGCCGCGAGAGCTTGCCCTGGCGCAGCGCCTCGACCAGCTCGCGTACCGATTTTCGCTCGCCCGCATTGGTTGCCATGTCGCGTGTGCTCCTCTCGCCAACTGGATGTCTACCAACCGTCTATCCTCGAATGATACGCCACAACCCTCCACTGCCAGGATGCACCGTCGAGTCGCGCATCGTCAACTCGACCGCCCCAAAGTCCACGAGGTAGAGCGCCTCACCGCTGGGATCGAAGCGCGCATCCACCGGACGGAAGGCGTCCAGCAGGTGCGGAT
>DASYGC010000655.1:0-2426 GCA_036000225.1 Ktedonobacterales bacterium
GCATCAATCGCGTTCCACCAGGTGATCGCTTCGAACTCGCCGGGAGCGGCGCCCTGGCTGCCATCGGCGGGCGCCCAACTCGCGGCGTAGATCAGCTTACCGGTGTAGTTGGCCCCGATCAGCGCCTTCTGACCCATATAGCTGCTGTAGGTCGGCGCGCGTAGCGCGTGCACGACGTGGCGCCACTCGCATTCGTGCCGGCCCGCGCATTTCGAGGCATCGAAGTCATCCCCCGCCGCGCGCACCAGCCCCTGGGGATCGGCGCTGGCGGTCGAGTTCGGACTGTCAGTCGTCACATTCGCCAGTCCATCGCCAAAGATGAAGTAGCGCAGATGTTGAGCCTGAGACAGTTGGGCGAAATGCACTGCGAACGCGCTGTAATTGTCAATCCAAGTATGTTCCAGCGTGCCCACCGACACCGACCCATTGATGTACAGCGTCTGCGCGGAGGTCTGGTTGTACCATTCCTCGCCAACGTAGCGCGCATCCTGGCTGCCCTCGCTCTGGATATCCTGCTGCTTGACCACCAGTTCCAGAATCGGCTCCAGGCCCGCCTTACGCGCATCGCTGATCGCCTGGATATAGTCGGCATCCGAGAGCATATCCAGTTGCGCGTACTGGTCAGTGGGATGCCAGTCGAGTACGCTATCGTCGCGCCCCGGCATATCGGCGACGACCGGAATTACCACCGTATTCATGTGATAGCTCGCCGCCTCACTGCGCAGATTGGCGAGCGACGCCGCCGACGTATAGCCGCCCTGCCCGGTGCTGCGCCGCGTCCACACAAACGAGAATCCCTGAAAACCGCTGGCGCCCAGTGCTCCCTGGTCGTCGACCGCGTGCGCCAGCAGCCCAGGAGCCAGGAAGACCAGTCGGGTCTGCAGCAGGTCGCCAGGCACGAGCACCACCAGCAGCGTGATAATGGCCACCAGCGCGCCGACACGCAGCGCGCGGCGATCCGCCGGGCGCTCGCCCAGCCGGGGCAGCGGCGAGTGACCGGGCAGCAGCGGCGAGGGAGACAGCGGCATGCGGTGATCCTTAATAGCTGGTCATGAACAACCCAGGGTCGGACTCTCAGACGGCAAACGCCATTTTGCGATACTTGTCATACGATTCATACCAGGCTTCTTCCGACAGGCCAAGCCTGGTGCGCACCGTTTCGGACGCCACGCCGCCGCGCAGCAGGCGCACCGCGAACACATCGCGCAGGCGCTGCGGATTCACCTCTTTTTGCAGCCCGGCGCGGCGGGCCGCGCCCGAAAGGATGTAGTTCAGGTTGCGCCCGGTGCACTCGAAGACCTGATCGGCGGGCCGGTAACGCTCCAGATACCGCTGGTATAGGGCGCCCCACTCGGCTGAGAGCGCGATGCGCCGCTCGCGCCAGTGCAGCGCGCGATGGGGGAAGCGGATCTCGATGGCCGGATGCGCCGCATCCGACAGATCGACGTGGCGCTGGCGCAATCCCATCACTTCTTCCTTCTTGAGGCCCGCCTCCAGCAGCAGCTTGACCAGCACCTGACAGCGGATCTCTTCGCTGGCCGCCGCTTCCAGGCGCTGCACTTCGTCTTCGTGCAACAGGTCGTAGGGCAGCGACCGCGGCCGCTTGAGCAACACCTGCGCGGCGGGGTCGCGCTCCAGCACGCCCTCCTGCACCAGCCAGCCGAAGTAGTTCTTGAGAAAGGTGCGGCGGCGCTCCATCGTCTTGGGGCGTGGGGTGACGTCCTCCGGCGCGCTCGAAGCCAGCCGCCGGGTTCCCGGTAGCCGGCGCATATCCTTCAACCAGGTATCGAGGTCGTCGAAGGTGATGCTGCGCACCGGACGATCCGCGCCCAGGCCAGCGACGAACAGGCGCAGATCAGAGAGAAAACAGGTCACCGTATTGCGTGTCCGATCGGTACGTTGCAGATACTGCTGATAGGGCAGGCGGGTCGGGCTCAGCGGCGCATCTGCGGTGAGCGGCGGCGCCTGAAACAGCGGCGGCGCGGCCAGCCTGGACTCATGCGGCACGCGCGCTGGCTCGACATCAAAGAGGCTCGGCTGCAGGGCGCTCTCGCCGCCCTGACCACGGCCCCCCTTGACAGGATCAGGAGCACCGGACATACGACACCCTCCCCGCTCGCCCCGCATCCCACCACCACCGTGCCATCCGCGGTGGCGCGGACGCTCTGCTCTGGCGCCTGCCAGCATCGGTGGCCGCTGGGCTGGCTTCAGTATGGCGCGTTCGAGCGACCATTGCAAGCCGCGCGGGACCGGGCGAGTGCGTCGCCCGCGCGGCCGGAGCCTCCACCATCTCAGGCTCCCACCAGGCTGGCGCGCTGGCCGGGCAAGCCGTCGTGCCAGGCCGCGCGCAGCTCCGCCACCGCGACATCGAGCAGCCCGGGCAGGCGCAGGTGGGTGCCACCCACGACACCGAGCCGCGGCAGCGG
>DASYGC010000656.1:0-2320 GCA_036000225.1 Ktedonobacterales bacterium
GGCACACCAGGTGGCGCCAGTGGGACGCTATCCAGCGGCGGCGTTGCCCCAGGAGCCAGCGCGGCGCGACCGGCCTCCGCCAGTCAGCCAGCGCAGCCGCGTCCGGCGGGGAGTGGCAAGCACCAGGCGCCAGCGCATGGCGCAAAGGGATCTGCTGGCAAGCCTGGTGGCCAGCGGCCGGTGGCGGCGGTGCGAACATCGCCGCAGCCCGCGAGCTCCGGCGCGGGCGCCAAGCTGGGGCGCAACGATCCGTGCTACTGCGGCAGCGGGAGGAAGTACAAGCTCTGCCACGGACGCTAGAGCACCAGCGCCCGCTCGAACTCAGCGGCGTCGCGATGCGGGCCGATCAGCGCCAGGCGCAGCCACGGCTCGCGGAAGAGCTGGCCAGCGATGCGCTGGATATCGGCGCTGGTCACCGCATCGTAGCGCGCCATCGCCGTGTCGAGGTCCAGCACCTCGCCGCGTAGCGCCTCCTGGCCACCCATCCAGGAGGCCACGCTATGCGTATCCTCCAGCCGCAGGGCCATGCGTCCCTTGGTGTATTCCTTGGCGCGCTGTAACTCGTCCGCGGGCACGACCTGGTCGCGCATGCGCACCAGCTCCACCAGAATCGCGCGCAATGCGGGCAGCGCGCGGGTGGGATCGACGCCAGCGTAGATAAAGAAGCTGCCGGTGTCGTGGTAGCTCATCGGGGCGCTGCTGACATCGTAGGCCAGACCCTGTTGCTCGCGCACCTCCAGAAAGAGGCGCGAACTCATGCCATCGCCCAGAATGGCGTTGAGCAGCGTTTCGGCGTAGGCGTCCGGCTGGCCGTAGGCGATGCCGGGCATCACCAGGCAGAGATTGGTCTGCTCGGTTTTGCGCTGCTCCAGGCGCACGCGGGGCACGCCTTCCGGGGGCAGGCACGGTGTCCAGGCGGGCACGGGCGCGGACGGCCAATCGCCCAGCAGACGCTGCGCGGCGGCCACCACCTGCTCGTGCTCGATGTCGCCGGTGACGCTGAGCACGAGGTTGCCGGGCAGATAGTGGGCAGTCCAGTAGGCCTGCATCTCGGCGCGACTGATGGCTTCGACGGTGGCGCGAGTGCCAGCGACCTCGCGTCCCAGCGGGCGGTTGTCGGGCCACAGGGTCTCATCGGCGAGCACGCCCACCCACTCCTGGGGGCTGTCGCGGTACATATTGATCTCTTCGACGATGACGCGGCGCTCTTTATCCAACTCGCGCGGATCGAGGCGGGGATGGCGCACCATATCGCACAGCACGTTCAGCGCCAGATCGAAGTGGCGGCTGGCGATCTTGGCGGAGTAGACGGTCAATTCCTTGTCGGTGGCGGCATCGAGCACGCCACCGACGCCTTCGATGGCTTCGGAGATCAACTGGGCACTGGGATAGCGTGCGCTGCCCTTGAAGAGCATGTGTTCGATGAAGTGCGAGACGCCGGCCTGGCGCGCCTCCTCATAGCGCGAGCCGACGCCGAAGAGCAGCACAATGCTGACGGAGCGCACGTATGGCATGCGGGCGGTGAGGATGCGCACGCCGTTGGCGAGGGTCGCGCGTTCGTACATTTGAATGAACCATCCTCACACGCATCGCGCGGCCTCAGCGCGCTCTACTCGCTACGCCTTGCCGCGACTCGCCTCTTGCTGGGCGCGGCGCGCCAGCCAGCGGGCGCGCACGGTCTCCTCGTCGTAGCCATGATCGTAGATCGGCGCGGTGATCGCGGCGGCCCACTCGACGGTCACCGAGATGATGCTCTTGACCCAGTAGGCGCCCTCGGGCACTTCGGGATTGCGCACCAGGTGCGCTGGGGGTGGATCGACGGCGCCCGCGTTCAGCCGGCGAATGATACTCTGATACAGATCGCCCTCGCGAATGACCTGAGCCCGTCCCTTGAAGCGATAGCCTTTGCGGCTGAGCAGGTCAACCACATTGATCTCGATGAACGGATTGGCTTCGAGATTGCGCCGCGTATTGGGCGAGCGAATATCACAAAAGACCAGATGATCGTCGTCGAGCACCTCGAGCGTGCCTTTGGGCGAAAGATTCGGACGCCCATCGGGCGAGACAGTCGCGACGAAGCAGGTGCCATATTCAGACGCGATCAAGCGCTTCATATCCTCAGACAGGATTCCCATCGTTGTCCCCCTCCACCACTGTACGCCATGTTTCTGGCTGCCCCATTGTATCGCTGATCGCCCCCAATGGGAAGGCCCACTTTGTTCCACCTACAGGCGGCGCGATTCAGCACGACGGGGAGCAACCGAGTGGTCCATCGCTCTTGCGTATGGCGCCACCGGTACGGTATGATGATTGGTGGGCC
>DASYGC010000657.1:0-2379 GCA_036000225.1 Ktedonobacterales bacterium
GGCCGCGCTTTCCGATGAGTAATGGGCATCCACCAGCACGGCGAACTCCCAGCTGCCATCGGTCGCGGCCCAGACGTGCGCCGCGTCTTCGTTCTTGTTCGCGCCAGCGCCCGTGTTGCCGCCATAGCAGCCAATCACCACCCGATCGCAGCGCTTGATCGTGGGTGTGTCGAGATGCATGGCCGCGCTGCCCAGCCAGCGCAAGGCATGCGGGTCGCCGCCAGGATGCTCCGGCTGGGCCATTCAGTGTTCCTCCCGCGCCGCTGCTCTCGCGCCTCTGTGTATGATACATCGTCGGAACCACACTGTACGCCATCCTGGAGTCCGTTTGCTGTACGTGGCGCGGCAGTTGCGGTATATGGAGCGCGGCGCGTCCGCTGCCGCCTATCGGGCGGACGCCATCCGGCGGGTGCCATCCGGCGCTGATGCGGGTGCGCGGAGGGAGCGACAGCATGGTACGACTACGCGATCTCACCCTGGTGCGGGGCGAACTGCCAACCGGACCGCATAACGCGATTACCGATGTCCCAGGGGTGCGTGTGGGACACACGACACTGATCACGGGCGAAGGACCGCTGGTGCCGGGCAGCGGTCCCGTACGCACCGGCGTGACGGCGATTGTGCCGCACGCGGGCAATCTGTTTCGCGACAAGGTCGCCGGTGCGGTCCACACCGTCAACGGCTTCGGCAAGGTCATGGGCTTCGAGCAGGTGCGCGAACTGGGCACCATCGAGTCGCCCATCCTGTTGACCAACACGCTCAATGTCGGATTGGTAACCGACGCGCTGGCCACCTACCTGCTGCGCGACAACCCGGAAATCGGGGTCAGCACCAGTTCGGTGAATCCGCTGGTGGGCGAGACCAACGATGGCTTCCTCAACGATCTGCGCGGGCGCCACGTGCGCGAGCAGCATGTCTGGCAGGCCATCGCGACGGCAGCCGGGGGACCGGTGGCCGAAGGCAACGTGGGCGCGGGAACCGGCACGCTCTGCTTCAATTTCAAGGGCGGCATCGGCACGGCTTCGCGCCAGATCTTCGCTGGCACGCTGACCGTCGGGGCGCTGGTCCAGACCAATTTTGGCAGCCGGCGCCAGCTGCGTGTGTTGGGTGTGCCCATCGGCGCGCATTTCCTGGATCGTTTGCTGCCCGCTACACTGCCCGATACGCCGCCGGATGCCGCGCCAGGGCAGGGCTCGATCATGGTCGTGCTAGCCACCGACGCTCCCGCTTCACCACACCTGCTGAAGCGCATGGCGAAGCGCGCGGCGCTCGGGCTGGCGCGCACCGGCTCGATTGCCGAAGGCAGTAGCGGCGACTTCGTCATCGCGTTCTCGACGACCAATCGCACCGCGCACGCGATGCGGCCATCCGACCTGCATAGCGGACAACGGACACTGTTGGAGGAAGACGCCTGGACCGTTACGGCGCTGTTCACCGCGGTAGTGGAGACCGTCGAGGAAGCGGTCCTCAACGCGCTGGTCGCGGCGGAGACCATGATCGGCCGGGATAACCACATCGCGCACGCGCTGCCGCGCGACGAGTTGGAGCGTCTGCTGACGGACTCTCTGTCGTGGTGAGGTCCACGGCACAAGGCGGATGCCGCGGCCCCCTGACGCACGGCCAGGGGGCCGCGTTTCGCTACGCCCGCCGTCACTCGTCTATCACCCGTCGGTCACTCGTCGGTCACTCGTCGCGGCTGTCGAAGGGCCGTGGGAAGACGGTGGACTCGAAGCGCACGAACGCGGGCGGCTGGGCAATGACCGAGCCGTTCACGAACAGGATATTATAGGCGGGGCCAAGCGCCGTTGCCGACGCGTTCAGATCGCCGGGCTGGTCGTTCCAGTGGCCGGTATTCACCCGCTGGATCAGCGTTTGGAAGGCGGTGATCGTCTCGGCGGGGGTGAAGGCGCAGTGGCCCGCGCGATTGACCCAGATCTGCCGTAGCAGGCTGGTATCGCCAGCGGCGTGCACGACATCGGCGTAGGCGCGCTCGTCCTCGTGGATCACCAGTCCGTCGCCGATGGTATGCATGGTGAGCACCGGCATGTTCAGATCGCCCGTGTAGGTGATAAACCGCTCCAGATAGCTCACCGCACCGGGATCAGCGGCGATCGGCGCGGTGGTCTGGAGCGTCGCGAGATCAGCATGCAGATTCAAGCCCGCCTGGTGATACAGGGCGATCACCTCGTCGCGATCGGCTGAGTGCGCCAGCTGCGTGGTGAAGTCGACGCCTGTGGTCCACGATGGATTGCCGCCCGCGCGTCCCTCCAACTCCGCGCGAAAGGCGAACTGGAAGGGGAAATCAACGTTCTGCGCCCAGAGGAACTGATTGAGCTCCTGTGCCGCGAAATCGTCGTTCGCCGGGGCGGGCGCGCCAGG
>DASYGC010000658.1:0-2547 GCA_036000225.1 Ktedonobacterales bacterium
AACACCGTCGCCAGCACCATCCGCGCCGGCAGATCCCACCGCGGCGGCACACTCTTCACTCCTGCACCCCCCACGCCGGGGAGCAGCCGGACCTCGCGATCGGCGCCCGTCGGCAGGGTCTTCTCTGGACCCCCCGCGCCGGGGGGCAGGGGGGTGGTCCCCGGCATCACACGCAGCCCCACCGCCAACGCGGCCATCACCACCGCCAGCAAGAGCAACGTGGTAGCGGCGTCCGGTGGACGCCCGGTGGACGCCCGATATCCGCCCAGCGCCACGAAGCGCAGCGCGGTCGTCATCGCTCCGAACGCCAGCAGCGCCAGCGCCAGCGCCACCGGCCAGCTATGGCGCCAGGTCGCCACCCACGCGTAGCTCAGGCAAAATGCCACCTGCGACAGCGTCCCCGTCAGCGTGCCCGCCGCCGCCGCCGCCGCGAAACCCGTCCCCCGGTTGAGCGCCAGGAAGAAGAGAATTGGTCCCGATGTAAACGGCAGACCGATCAGCCAGCCGCTCACCGCCGGTCCCCAGCGCCGCCCCGCCAGACTCGCCATCCCGATCAACGCCGGTGTCAGCACCAGCTTCAACACCAGCGTATTCACGCCTTATCCTCTCTGGACCCTCGTTATCCCAGCCCGCGCAGGCGGGCTTCGCGGCGGCACGCCCTTAGAGCGCAGCGTCGCGGTTTCAACCGCCCGTGTCCCTACTCCCCCGCGATCGTCAATTGCCCGAACCGCAACGCCACCGGACCCACATAGTCGCCCGCGAACTGCGTCTCATGCGAGAGCCGGATATCCGCCAGCGCGTCGAACAGATTGCCCGAAAGCGTGCCCCCTTTGATGGGCGTCACCGTCCCATCGGGATCGTGGCGATAGCCCAGCCGGATTTCCGAGGCGAAGTCGCCCGAGACCGGATCAGGGTTCATGAACGAGAACTCCACGATCTGATAAACCGTCCCACCGTTCACCAGATCGGCCGCCGGCCAGTTGCCCGCCCCCAGCACCAGGTTGGCGAACGCCCCCGTCGCCGGAATCCCCAGATATTCGGCGTAGCGCTGCTCCGCCCAATGCGCGCGCACCACCCCATCCACCACCAGCGCCACGCGGGTCGCGGGCACCCCCTCGGCATCGAACGGCGCCGACTTCGTGCCGAAGGGATAGAGCGCGTCGCTGCTCAGCGACAACCGATCGCCGCGCAACTCAGCGCCGGTCAGCGGCTGGCCCAGCGTAAACCGGCTAATGCCCAGAAACCGCGCCTGCGCCGACGCATGGAAGATCAGCGGGGTCAGCAACGCGGGCAGCGCCGGCCCGCTGACCACCACCGGCCCGCGGGAGGTCGGCGGCGTCACGGCGCGCAGCGTGTCGCGCGCATAGCCAGCATAGGCAGCGATGGTGCCACCAAGATCCAGGTCGGCCAGGCGCCGCCGCTCCATCTCGATATGCACCTCGGCCTCGGCCTCGCCCTCGCGCGCGATCAGAATGGCATCGAGTGCCACCCGCGTGCCCGTGCTGGCACCCGTCAGATGGCGGCTATTGCGCACCCGCAGCGACTCGCGCGTGAGAAACAGCTCGGCGCTGCTCAGACGCACACCCACCTCCGCCGCCACCGCCGCTTCGAGCGTGGCGCGCGCCGTCTCCAGCTCGCGTTCCAGCTGCCCCGACGCCCCGCTCTCGGTCAGCGCCGGATCACTGATCTGTACCGCCGGGAACCCCTCCGGTGGCAGCGTGGGCAGATGATAGGGCTGATTGTCGGTCAGCCCCGCCATGAACACACCCTCATCCAGCCGCGCCCGCAGCCGCGCGGGATCACTCGCGTCAGCCGCGAGCAGCGTGAAGGTCGCCCAGCCACGCACCGGCTGTGTCTGCGCCAGCTCCGGTGGTGCGCTGGCCGCGGCCGCGCTCGTGCCGTCCTGGCCGGCTTCCGCTTTGGGAGCCACGGTCCGCGCTGGCGCCGCATGCGCCGCATGATCGTTCAGGATCAGCACCTGGGCGCGCTGGTTGGTGACCGTGCGCCGCGCCTCCACCTGCGTGCCAATCACAAAGAGCTGCGTCTCCCGCTCGGCGACCTGCCGCACCTGCCACTCGCTGGCGCCCGCGATCTGGTCCAGTTGCGCGGCCAGCGCCTCGCTATCCACCCCCGTGCTCGCTTCCGGCTGCCCAGCGGGCAGCCCCTGCTGTTCGCCCATCTTAGCCCAGCCTCGCCTTCATCCGTAGATGCGGACCGCCACACGACACGGGCACCCGCTCTTTGTGACCCTTGCCGCAGGTGCCCGGCTCGAGGCTGAAGTCGCTGCCCACCGCCACGATGCTCTGCAGCAGATCGGGCACGTAGCCCGAAATACCCACCGGCGCGAACAGCCGCCCCGTGGGCTGCCCATCAACGATCTCCTCACCATAGTGCGCCGTCACCTGGATGCCCCAGCCCATCGGGTCCTCCATGCCGCTCTCCGCCTGGTGCAGATAGATGCCACGCTCCATCCCCGCCACCATCGCCTGCGCGTTGGTGCGCCCGCGCGCGAAAAACGTATTGCTCATCCGCGCGTACGCCTTACGC
>DASYGC010000659.1:0-2586 GCA_036000225.1 Ktedonobacterales bacterium
GTCCACAGATGCGTCAACTGCTCCGGGTAAGCGGCGTAACGCTTGCACCCAGTCGGCGGTGGATGAACTTTCTCGTTGGTGGTTTCTCTCTTGAGGCGTAGGCGAGGTCGCGTCTCGCACCGTCACGGCAATGGGCCGCGCAATGTTAAGCGAGCGGA
Source organism: Ktedonobacterales bacterium (assembly GCA_036000225.1). Taxonomy (GTDB): domain Bacteria; phylum Chloroflexota; class Ktedonobacteria; order Ktedonobacterales; family JADMIN01; genus DASYGC01. The sequence continues at coordinate 159 of DASYGC010000659.1, forward strand.
TAAGCTCGGCGGTCGGCTGGTGCGCGACAAGTTGACCCTGCCGCAAGAGGGCGATCTCGCTGCACAGTTCCTCCGCCTCCTCCATCACGTGGGTGGTGAGGATGATCGTGGCTCCCTGCTCGCGGTTGAGATCGGCGATCATGCGCCGCACAGAGCGGACACCATCCAGATCAAGCTTGTTGGTCGGCTCATCGAGGAAGACCAGGCGGTTCTTGGCCAGTAATGAGCGCGCTAGCGCCAGACGTTGCCGTTGCCCAGCGCTAATATGCATGGGCCAGGCGTCGGCCTTCTCGACCAGGCCAAGGGTACCGAGCAACTCGTCAATTCGCGCCCGGGCCCGCGCGCCACGTAGTCCATAAATGGGCGCCCAGAACGCAAGATTTTGTCGCACCGTCAGATTATTGTCGATGCCGACGTCGGCGGTCGGAGCGACCAAACTGACACGCGCGCGGATCTCCGCGTGCTGGCGCAGAAGATCGTAGCCAAGCACGGTTCCACCACCGCTGTCGGGCCGCAGCAGGCCCGCGAGGATTTTGATCAGGGTCGTCTTGCCGGCTCCATTCGGTCCCAGCAGGCCGAGAATCGCGCCGGATGGAACCGTTAAGGTGGTGTCGCGCAGCACCGCCACACGCCCGCCAGCCGGCTGCGGGTAGACCTTGCCAATCCCCTGCACGGCGATGGCGTTGCCTGGATCGCCTCCCGCTTGACCAATCTCATTGGTGTCCGCCATTATTGCCATCGTGTCAACGTCCCGTTCCGTCGAGCCCGCTCGATACCCCTGCCATAGGCCAGGAATCCGAGCGGTAACAGGATAACCGCCTGCAGCAGCAGCGCGAGCCCATCCACCGCGATCGGCGACAGCCCAGGCAGCGCATGCTGGATGGGCAGGACCGGCGCGCTCGCGTGAGCGCCTGGGTCAAGTAAACGCCGGAGCGCGTCGAAGGCGTAGGTATGCGGAATCAAGCACGCTACCCACTGCAGCGCGGTGGGCAGCACCGTGATGGGGTAGTACGCGCCGGCCAGCAGCGTGGCCAGCAATTGTTGCACGACAAACTGCACCGGCTCGGCGCCCTTCTTGATGTCGAGCAGATAGAACGAGCTGGCGCTAAGCAATCCGATGCCAAAGCCGGCGGCGAGGAACAGTGCGGTGAAAAGCAGCGCCATTGGCCATGCGGTGAAGTTGAAGGTCGCGCCGAAGAAGAGCATGCCGAAGCCGAACGTGAAGAAGAGCCGCGGGTAATCGTCGAGGATCGACTTCGTCATGAGTCCAAGCAGTGGGGTGTAGATGGACATGGGGCTGAGCAGGAACAGATCCATGGTGCCATTGAAGTAACTGCGCTGGATGCGGATGTAGGGGTCGCTCAGGTTGGTGTTGATGAACACGTTGATGGTGATGCCAACCACAACAAACGACATATAGTTCGTGCCATAGGCGGGACCGAGCAGATGCGCCGCCTGACCGGCGAGTGTCTTGCCGAGCAGGAAGAAGAGCAGGGTGGTCACAAACAGATTGGTGAGCCAGAGCACCTGATTGACCCGGTACGATTGCCAGATGCGGTATTCACGCAAGCCAAACGCCCACAGCGCGGCCAGCTCGCGCCACCACGCGCGGCGGGCGTCGTGCTCCACGATGGAAGATGACGCGTTCGACTCGGCATTCGGCGCGCCCCTCATGACGCCTGCACCTCCTGCGCTGTCTCACTCCCGGCCTCGGCGGAGCGAGCGACGCCTTCGTCCGTTTGCGGCGCATGCGGCCTCCGCGTCTCCTCTGCTGGAAGCGCAAGCACGTCTTGCAGCGTCGGCGCGCTCTGCGCCAGAAAGACGACGCGGCCCGCTGGCTGTGTGACCCACGCAAGCGCCTCCTCGAGCGCATCAGGGGACTGGCGACTGTAGATGCGCCAGGTGCGCACACCCAACTCGCCTGGGCGTTCGGTGTGCTCGGCCGCGACCACGCTGCCAGGCGTAGGGTCGGATGGGAGGTCCATCTCCTCGGTGTGGATCTCGATGACTGTCAGGTGATCCAACTCTCCGCGAAGCTCGCCTGGCGTGCCAAGCAGAGCGATAGAACCACTCCCTAACACGGCGATGCGATCCGCGACCGCCTCCATTTCCGCTGACTGGTGATCTGTGAGCACGATAGTTTGACCGCGAGCTCTTAATGGCCCTCGAATGAACTCGAGGATCGAGCGAACTGAGACCGGATCCAGGCCAACGGTTGGTTCGTCGAGGAGAACGACTGGGGTGCGGAACAACAACGCGCGTGCGAGAATCACTCGCTGGCGCATGCCGTTGGAGAGTTGGGAGGGGTATTTGCCGCGATCCTCCCATAATCCTACGTCGCGTAGCGCTTCCTCTGCCCGCGCGCGCGCCATGCCGCCCGTCATGCCGCAGAGCGACGCGAAGAAGCGCACATTCTCCTCGGCGGTCA
>DASYGC010000660.1:0-3693 GCA_036000225.1 Ktedonobacterales bacterium
GTGCGCCACGGCCACGGCGAGGACTACCTCGGCGCGCTCGCCCGGCTGGTCGGGCGCCACCGCCAGCGCTACGGCGGCTATCTGGTGCACCTGGGACTGGTGGCGCTGGCCATCGGCGTCATCGGCTCACAGTTCTTCCAGCTGAAGGCCGGCGCGCAGCTCAGTCGCGGCCAGAGCATCGCCGTGGGCGGCTACGCGCTGACCTTCGAACGCGCCACCGACACCTTCGCCAACAACATCGAGACCGTCACCGCCGTGTTCCGCGTCAGCAGCGGCGGCCACTTCGCGCGCGAAATCACCACCGGCCGCAGCCTCTATCCCGCCTTCCAGAATCAGCCCACCAGCCACATCTCCATCACCACCGATGGCCTGCGAGACCTGTACGTCTTCCTGGCCGATTGGAACGGCACCTCCAGCGTCACCATCAATGTCTTCGTCAACCCGCTGGTTCCGCTGGTCTGGCTGGGCGGCCTGCTGATGCTGGTGGGCGGCATCGCCTGCTGGTGGCCCGGCCGGCGCCGGGCCGCCGTGTTGATCGAGCCGCGGCCCGCGCATGTGGAGGTGACGGTATGAACTGGCGCACCCTCACCCACTTCACACGCCAGCGCTCCCTGCTGGTCGCCGCGGGTGTGCTGCTGGTGGTAGGCATCGTCTGGGCGATGACACTGGCCGCGCCGCGCCCACCCGCGACGCTGGATCAGCGCGTCGCTGATGTGGCCGCCCAGTTGCAATGTCTGGTGTGCCAGGGCGAGTCGGTCGCCGATTCGCCATCGCTCTTCGCCCAGGATGTGCGCGGGGTGATCCGTGCCCGGCTGCGGCAGGGGCAGAGCGATCAACAGGTGCTGGATTATCTGGTCGGCATCTATGGCGATAGGATTCGCGAGTCGCCGCCAAAGAGCGGCTTCACGCTGCTCATCTGGCTGGGCCCGCTGGCCATGCTGCTGGCCGGCATCATCGTCGTCTTCAGCGTCGCGCGCCAGTGGCGCGCCACCGCCGAGCTAGCTGGCGCCAGCGCGGAGAGCGATCCCGAGCTGGAGAGCCTCAGCGACGGCGAGCTCGACCACTACCGCGCGCTGCTCGCCGCCGAGCTGGACCTCGACGAGCTCCCCCCCCGCACCCCGGCGCGGGGGGTCCAGCGCGAGATCCAGAGCCGGGCGACCGATGCTGGCTCACGCACACCCGCTGACTCACGCGCACCCTCCGGCTCCCCTCTCCTCATAGGAGAGGGGTCGGGGGAGCGGTCAGAGGAGGTACGCTGATGCTTCCATTGCTCCTCGCCGCACTGCTCGGCCTGTGCGCGCTGATCGTCGTCCTGGCGCCGCTATTCTCCGGCCAGAGCGCCCCCGCCGCATCCGACTCCATCGCGGCCAGCCTGCTCGCCGAGCGCGAGCGCGCGGCCAAAGCGGCGCTGCAAGATGTCGAGTTCGATCACCAGCTGGGTAACCTGGCCGACGACGACTATCGCGGGCTGCGCGAGCGCTACACGCGCCGGGCGCTGGTCGCCCTCAAGGGGCGCTACGACCGCGAGCGCGCGCTGGACGACGCCATCGAAGCGCAGGTGCGCGCGCTACGCGAGCGCGCCACCACCTCGCCCGCGCACGATGCGACGCCTCCCGATCTTCCTCCCCGCAAGTCCGGCAGCGCGGGCTCTCCGTCCCAAACGAGCGGCAGCGCTGGCTCCCCTCCCCGCGCACGGCACTCCTCTGGCTCCCCTCCCCGCGTCCGGGGAGGGGCCGGGGGAGAGGTCCGCCGCCCACGTCGCGGGAGGTCCTGACATGCTACTACGCCGCCGTCTCCCCCGCCTGATCCTGCTCGGCGCCGCGCTCATCAGCGTTGCGGCGCTGGCGGCCGCGTTGCTCGGCGCGTCACCGCTCGCCCTGGCGGCGCCCCCGCCTGCCAGCGCCGCCAGCACCGGCGAGCTGGACGGCAACGTGCTCGATGGCACCACCGGCGGCACGCCGATCGCCGGGCAGTCGGTGTCGCTCACGCTGACCAACGGACCGACCACCCGCACGGTGACAACCACCACGACCGACGCTCACGGTCGCTTCCAGTTTAGCGGTCTGACCACCGACCCCGGCGCGATCTACATCGCCACCGCCCAGGTGCAAGGCGTCGTCTACTCCACCGATCCCGTCACCTTCGCCGGCACTCCCCGCCTCGAGATCACCCTGCTGGCCTACGAGTCCACCAGCGTGGCCACCAGGATCGGCTTCTCGCTGGTCACCTATCAGTTGGCGCAGACCAGCGCCGACGTGCTGGCGGGCACCATCCACGTGACCGAGCTGGTGAACGTGGTCAACGGCGACCAGCGCACCTTTGTCGGCACACCGGGTCCCGCCGCCAACGGCCAGCCCATGAGCCTGCTGCGCTTCGGCCTGCCCGGTGGCGCGTCCAACCTCGCGCCGCACGATGGCTTCACCCAGGGGCAACTGCTCCAGGTGGATCGCGGCTTCGCGACCACCACGCCCGTCCTGCCTGGCCAGATGCGCTTCACCTTCAGCTACGACGTGCCCTATCAGGGCACCCAGTTCGCGCTGGCCTATCATGCGGTCTACCCCACCTCCCAGGTGCTCGTCGTCTTCCCCGCCACCCTGACGGCGACGGCGCCGGGCTTCACCTCGCTGGGAACCGTCAAATTGGGCGGCCAGCCAGTGGCCGTGTGGCAGGCGACCACCATCTTCCCTGGCAACAGCGTCAGCCTCGCGCTGGCGCATTTGCCGGCCCCCGGCCAGCGCAATCAGCTCAACGCTACGCTGCTCGATCTACTGGCCGGCCTGCTGGCGCTGGTAGCGTTCGGCGCGGTGGGTTACGCGCTACGCTCACGGCGCGATGTGCCTGCCGCTGTGGCAGGAGCAGCCTCCCCGTCCACCGCGCCCGCTGCCGGCAGCGCGGCCTCTGTGGACGCGACCCAGGCGCCCGTCGCCCTGCTCAAGGCGCTGGCCCAGCTCGACCGCGCGCACGACGCCGGCGAGGTCGAGGACGCCGCCTATCGCATCCAGCGCGCCGCCCTCAAAGCGCACCTCAAGGCCCACCTGCTGGCACAACCCAGCGCGCCCGAGGCCGCCGCCGGCTCCCCGCCAGGAGGCCGCCGATGACCGCCTGGCACATCTTCTCGGCCCGCACAGGCAGACCGCATGGCGGAATGCCATTCGATCCCCGCGTGGCGGATTCACGCTCCCGCAAGTTCTGTACTCTCGCCGAATCTCGGCGCCCGCCTGCTAATTCCCTCGCCGGAGCCGGATTAGCCGCATACCTCCGTAGGGGCGTAGGGATGTACGCCCTCGCGACCCCGCCCAACCAACCACCTCGCCGCGCGCTTCAGCTCCGATCCGCGGATCTCCTCGCCTTTGGACAAGCGAACAATCCACCAGATTACCCCCGAAATTCAATTTCGGGGCGCGCGCCTACTGCCTCGCTCACGGCGAGCGAAAGCCATCCTGAGAACCTGCTACCCGCTGTCACCACCCCCGGCGGTATGCCTGCTGGAGAGGATCTACCCACCTCCGCGCCCACCTCCACGCCCACCCCCTCGGAACCCCCCTCTGCAGCCCGCGCAGGCGGGCTTCGTGGCGGCACGCCCTTAGGCGCGGTTTCAACCGCCCGCGGTTTCAACCGCCCGCGGTTTCAACCGCCCGCGTCCCCGCCCGCGCCTACACCCGCGCCTGCCGCACGAACAAATCTGCCGCAATA
>DASYGC010000661.1:0-3777 GCA_036000225.1 Ktedonobacterales bacterium
AACGATCCGGCGGCGGTCGCGCGCTTCGCCGGCGCGTATATGCAAGGTTTGCAGCAGACTGGTGAAATCGCGGTGCTCAAGCACTTCCCAGGCATCGGCAGTATCTCAGATGATCCACACCAGACGCTGCCAGTTGTCACCCGCTCGCTCAGCCAGCTACGCCAGGCCGAGTTGTACCCGTATAGCCTGCTGCTTGCGCAGGCGCCCGGCATGGTCATGGCGACCGATGTGCTGGTGCCCGCCGTTGATGGCACCTACCCCGCCGAGCTCTCGCCCATCTGGATCAATGGCATCCTCCGTCAGCAATTGGGCTACCAGGGCGTCGTCATCACCGATTCGCTGTGGATGGGTGGCATCGCCAATCGCTGGAGCCTGGCGCGGGCGTCGGTGCTGGCCGTCGAGGCTGGCTGCGATATCGTCATCGGCGCCTACGACTCCACCAGTGCCCAGGCGACGCTCGATGGCCTGCGCGCCGCGATGGCCGCCGGTCAACTCTCCCCCATTCTCGTGGCGCTGGCGGTTAGGCGTATACTGCTCCTCAAATTGGAGTATGGCCTGCTGCCCATCCCGGCCGCCCTCGCGGCGGAACAGCAAGCGGTCTACCCGTAAGCGATATCGCGCCAGGTGTACTTCTGTCAGCCCTCGACGCGCGCCGCCGCGGGTGCTAGAATGCGCTGGCATTCGATGACGGTGTTCGCTGCCAATGAGATGAGTGAGCAGGCATGCCGCTACGCCCCGATGTGCGTACGCTGGACCAGTCCAGCCAGTCCAGACGTTTGCTGATCGCGACCACCAACCCGCACAAGGTCGCCGAATTCCGCGCGCTGCTGGCCACCGCGCCCTACACGATCGTGGATCCAGGGGAGTTGGGGTTGGATCTCGAGGTTGCGGAGCCAGGCGACACCTTTGCCGAGAATGCCGCCATCAAGGCATTGGCCTGGGCGGGGGCCGCACACCTGCTGGCGCTAGCGGATGATTCCGGGCTGGAAATCGATGCCTTCGACGGCTGGCCAGGCATCGCCTCGGCGCGCTGGATCGGCCCCGAAGTCGGCTATGTCGAACGCTGCCAGATCATCCTGCGGCGGATGGCTGGGCTACCCGCCGCTCAGCGCACCGCGCGCTATCGCTGTGCCATCGCGGTGGCCCGTCGCGAACAGGTGCTGATCGCCGTCGAAGGCGCGGTGGAAGGCCAGATTGTCGCAGCGCCGCGCGGCAGCGGTGGCTTTGGCTACGATCCCATCTTCGAACCGCTGGGAGCGGATCTGACGTTCGGCGAGATGGGTGAGATGCCCGGCGCGGCAAAGCAGCAGATCAGCCACCGCGCGCGTGCCGTTGCCGCGGCGCTGCCGGCGTTGCGCGCATTGTCCGCACCGGCACGTGGAAGCCGCTGATTGTCTAGTGTTCGTCGGTCGTGCACGAGACGACCACCAGATCGGAGCTGGTGTGGCCTCACAGCCGGTACGTGTGGCGATCGACCTCGAAACCACGGGGTTATTCTCCGAGCAGGACAGCATCATCGAGATTGGCGCCGTCAAATTTGCCGGCGATGACGTGCTGGAGACGTTCGAGCGTTTCGTCGCCCCGCGCCAGCCCCTGCCATATCGCATTCAGCGCCTGACCGGCATTCGCCCCGCCGATCTGGTGGGCGCACCGCCGCTGGCGGACCTCGTGCCAGAGTTGCGGGCGTTCCTCGGTGAGTATCCGCTGGTTGGTCATAGCGTACCCTTCGACGCGGCCTTCCTGCGCCACGCCGGGCTGGGGCGCCGTAATCCGCTGATCGACACCTACGAACTGGCGGCGGCGTTGCTGCCCAACCTGGCAAGCTATACTCTCGAAGCGGTGGGGGCGGCGTTAGGTGTCGCCAGCCCCACGTATCATCGCGCGCTGGCCGATGCGCTGCTCGCGCGCGATGTGTTGCTGGCGCTGTTGCGGCGGGTGGACGCGCTGGATTCGACGACGTTGCGGAGGTTGAGCCAGCTCACGGTGAGTGGTGAGTGGACACCGGGCTCCGTTGCGCGCGCGGCGCTACATGGCCGTGGCGATCGCGGCACCGGCACACTGGGCGACCAGATGGCCGCCAAGCTGGGCCTGGATCCCGCGGTGCTGGGATTGGCCGTCGCCCGCGCGCCGTCCGCAGATCTGGAGCCGGCGCCCAGCGCTGCCGCCGGCCCGACCCACCTGGCAGGCGGTGGCACCAGTGACCAGCCAGACACGGCCAATGGCACACATCTCGTCGCGGCGGCCATCGCGCGCTGCCTGGAGGAGGGTGGAACGGCCCTGGTGGAGGGGCCGTCGGATGCACACGGCGCGCGCGCCAGCCTGGGGGCAGTGCTCGCCTGGGCGATCCGCACGGATCAGCGCGCGCTGGTGGTGGCCGCGGATGCCGCCGCAGCGGCGCGCGTGGAACGAGAGTTGCTACCCGCCGCGCTGGAAGAACTGGACCTGGCAGCCGATGCGGTGCGCGTGGCCCAGGTGCGCGAGACCGCGGCCTATCTCTGCCTGCATCGCTGGTTCGGTGCCGCCACGCTGCCACGCAACGACACGCTGCCGCGCGAATTGGCGCGCGGTCTGGCGAAGCTCGTCGTCTGGACCGGCGCCACGCGCACGGGCAGTCGCGGCGAGGTGGCGCTCAGCGGGCAGGAGCAGGTCGCCTGGGAGCGCGTGCGCGCCGGGCGCGAGTTTGCCGATTCGTCGGGCGATTGCGCGTATCGGCAGCGCGGCTACTGCTTCGTCGCGCGCGCGCACGCCGCGGCACACGCCGCACAGGTGGTCATTACCACCCAGGCCGCGCTGGCCGCCGATCTCGCCAGCCGCGAGCACCGGCTGCTGGGCAGCGCGCGCGTGCTGGTGCTCGATGCCCACCTGTTCGAAGAGGAATTGCGCCGTGCCGCGTCGTGGTCGCTGGAGCGACGGACGTTGCAGACCCTGCTGGCCAACCTGGCTGAACCTGAGCGGGGTGGTACCCGCGCGGGATTGTTGCATCTGTGCGCGCAGCGCCTGAAAGACGCGCCCGAGACGGCGTGGATGAGCCAGGTGGCCAGAGCGCAGTCCGCCGGCGAGGTGTTTTTTGTCGCGCTAGCCCGCCTGCAATCCTCGATGCAACGGGGCGGCGGCGCCCGCGAAAACCGCGGCGACGCGCCCGAGCAGGCGGTATGCCTCGATGACCGTGCGCGCGCCTCCGAGGCATGGGCAGACGTGGAGCGCGCCTGGGCGACCCTGGAGACGCGGCTGCACGTGGTGGCGCGCCTGGCCGGGGAAGCGGGCACACTCGCGGGCGGAAGTGGCGGGGGGCAACGTGTCGCCGCGGCGGCGGATGGTATTGCCACCGAGCTGCTCGCCGCGCGGCGCACCATTGACGAGTTGTGCGCCCGGGTGCGGGTCATCATCGAGACCGAGCGCGCCGGCACCGTGGCCTGGCTGCGCACACCCTACACGCCGCCCGCACGCATGAGCGCGGCAGCAGCGGAATCTGCCAACGGGGGCGGGGGTGCTGGCGGCGAAGCCCCGGCCCTGCAGGTGGCGCCCATCGAGGTCGGCGGCCTGCTGGCTCCTTTGCTGGCGCCGGGTCGGGCGCTGGCCCTGGTGGGCAGCTCGCTGGCGGTAGGCGGCGAATTCGACTATGCGCTGAGTGCGCTGGGCCTGCCCGCCGATACGCCAACCGCCGCGGCCACACCGGATTACCGCGCCCAGACGCTCATCCTGCTGCCCGAGGACGCCCCCGAGCCGAACGCATCTGCCTTCCAGCAGCAACTCGATGCTGCGCTGGTGGCGCTGGGC
>DASYGC010000662.1:0-3920 GCA_036000225.1 Ktedonobacterales bacterium
TCTGCGTCGATAATCTGCTGACCGGTTCGCGAAAAAACATCGTCGCGCTTTGCGAGCATCCGGCATTCTCGTTCCGCGAGCACGATGTGACCCAGCCGCTGGATGACGATGTGGGGGCGATCTTCCACCTGGCCAGTCCGGCCAGCCCGGTGAGTTATTGGACCTATGCCTTCGAGACGATGCGCGCGAACACCGAGGGCACCTGGCAGTTGCTCGAACTGGCGCGGCGCCGGCACGCGCGATTCCTGATGGCCTCCACTTCGGAGGTCTATGGCGACCCGCTGGTTCACCCGCAGACGGAGGACTACTGGGGCAACGTCAACTCCATCGGCGAGCGTGCGTGCTATGACGAGAGCAAACGCTTTGGTGAGACCATCACGATGGAGTTTCACCGCCGCCACCAGGTCGATGCTCGACTGGTGCGCATTTTCAACACCTATGGCCCGCACAACCAGATCAACGATGGGCGCATGATCCCCAACTTCATCGCCGGCGCGCTGGCCAATCAGCCGCTGGTGATTCACGGCAATGGCGAGCAGACGCGTAGCATCTGCTATGTTTCCGATCTGGTGGATGGTTTGATGCGCGCGATGTTCAAACCGCATACCAGCGGCGAGGTCTTCAATCTTGGCAGCACCGATGAGCACACGGTGCGCGAATGGGCGCAGAAGATCATCGAGCTGACGCACTCCACCTCGACGCTGGTGAGCGAGCCCAAGCGCGTGGACGATCCCGAGCGACGTCGCCCAAACATCGACAAGGCAATACGGGTACTGGGCTGGCAGCCACGTGTCAGCTCAGACGAGGGGCTGGTGCGCACCATCGCGTGGTTGCGCGAGGCAATGACTCCCACGCCGGCGAATGCCTGATCGGCTATTGATGCCAAAGCGCGCCGCCTGTGTCTCATCTGTATTTGACACTTTTGTGATTCACCGCCGGCATTCTCACCGAGCGAAGTTCGGCATCACTACATCCACATGGCCAGGTTGGCGTGGCGGACCGCACCGGGCAGATTGCATGGGCGCCGCACGGGAGCAGGTGCGCTGCCTGGCAGCACGCGCACCTGCTTGCCCATGGTTGCCCGCGCGAGTCCTCAATTCAAGCCCAGCCGCATGCGCATCTGCTCCATCGTGTCGGTGCTCACATGAGCTACCAGCGCCTGGTTTGACGCACCCATTCCGCTTATGGTATCCTGGTCATAGCGACATTACCGCTAACGTGAAGGTTATCATCGCGAAAAACGGGCTACGCAGTCAGGCGGGAACGTCGTGCGGCGCGCACAGGAGGTCAGGATCGTGCGGAATCAGGTAGCGATGACGGCGCAGGACGCGATACCCGCCAATGTCAACAAGTGGCTGGTGCTCGCGGTGGTGGCCGTCGGCGGCTTCATGGCCTCGCTCAACTCCGCCAGTCTCATCATCATTCTGCCGACACTGCAGGCCGACCTACATACCCAACTCATCAACATCTTCTGGGTGTTGCTGGCCTACATCCTGGCCAGTGCCGTCCTGCTGCTGACCGTCGGGCGCATGGCTGACCTGTGGGGCAACAAGCGCATATACCTTTGGGGCTACGCGATCTTTGGCGTGGGCTCGGTGCTGAGCGCGGTTGCCACCAACGTCGGCTTCCTGATTGCCGCGCGCTTTGTTCAGGGGGTGGGCGGCGCCATGTTGATCGCCAACGCCTCGGCCATTATCACGCATACATTTCCCAAACGCGAGTTGGGTCGCGCGCTGGGCATCTCCTCGATGGTCTACGCGGTCGGTACGACGCTGGGACCGATCGTGGGCGGCCTGCTCACCGACGCGCTCAACTGGCGCTGGACGTTTTGGGTCAATGTGCCGATTGCCGTTGCCGGTTTGATCCTGGCCTACTTCTACCTCTATGCCGAAGTTGGTACGCGCTCGGGTTCGCAGCATGAGGGCTTCGACCTGCTGGGTGCGGGTCTGCTCGGCATCAGTTTCGCCTCGCTGCTCTATTTCGTCTCGTTCGGGCCAATGGATGGCTGGGGTTCGACGCCAATGCTCGTCACGCTGGGTGTCTTCGTGGTGGCGACGGCGCTGTTTTTCTGGCGCCAGCTCACGGTGCGACAGCCACTGCTCGACCTGCGCCTGTTCGGCAATCGTCTCTTCGCGATGGCCAACGTCTCCGCCTCGCTGGCCAGTATGGGCATGATCGCGGTGCTCTTCCTACTCCCTTTCTATCTCGAAGATGTGCTGCACTACTCGCTCTTCCAATCGGCGGTGCTGCTGACGCCCTTCCCGCTGACGATGCTGATCGTCGCGCCGATCAGCGGCTACCTTTCCGATCGCTTCGGCTCGCGGCTGCTGAGCACCGCTGGCATGGTGATTGCCGCGATCAGCCTGGCCAGCTTGAGCACGCTCGATCTGCATGCGACCTACGGGCCGATCGCCGTGCGGCTGGTGATCCTGGGGTTGGGCATTGGCCTCTTCAACTCGCCCAACAACAGCGCCGTGATGAGCGCGGCGCCGGGCAGCCGGCGTGGCGTGGCCTCGGCGGTGCTGGGAACGATGCGCAACCTGGGGCAGATGCTGGGTATTGGCATCATCGGTGCGGTCTTCGTCAGCTTCATGCCCTTCAACGCCTTCCTGCAGCTCGCGCTGACGGGGGCGACCAGCGCGACAGGCGCCGCCGAGGTGGTGGCGGCCTTCCGTATCTGTTACCTGGTGGCCACTGGCTTCGCGGTAATCGGCGCCATCACATCGCTGATCCGAGGTCGCCACGTGACACAGGCCGCCACGGATCAGACGGCCAGCGGCGCGGCGCAGGCGCGGGAAACGCGCGGGGTGCCCGCGGGCATACCGCGCGCTTGATCGTATGCGGTCGCAGCGGTATTACGCCATTGATCGTCATATCGCGCGATTCGCCGCCGCGGTTTCGGCTTGTCAGTACAATGGGCCGGCGTTCGTGATGCCCATCGGTCTGCCTCCGATGCCAACGCGCGGTTGCGCTTGCGATACAGCCATCAAGCGCGACATGAAGGGGGCCAGCCAGCCTGCTTCAGGCTATGGGGTTCCGGCATCGGCTCCGGCATTGAGCGCGCGCAGTTCAGCCCAGCGGAAGCAGGTGGTCGCGTGGTCGTTGACAATGCCCACCGCCTGCATGAAGGCGTAGCAGATCGTAGTGCCGACAAACGCGAAGCCACGCTGCTTCAGCGCGCGGCTCAGCGCATCGGAGGCGGGCGTACTGGCGGGCACCGGTTGGAGCGCCGTCGGGGCAGGCTGCCGCGACGTGCTGTCCATGAAGCGCCAGAGGTAGGCGTCGAAGCTGCCACACGCGCGCTGAACTTCCAGGAAGCAGCGCGCATTGTTCACCGCCGCCGCGACTTTGAGCCGGTTGCGCACGATGCCCGGATTGGCCAGCAACTCCGCGACCTTGCGTTCGTCGTAGACCGCCACGCGCGCGGGGTCGAAGTCATCGAACGCCTGCCGGTAAGCCGGGCGCTTCTTGAGGATGGTGGACCAGCTCAGACCCGCCTGCGCGCCTTCCAGTACGAGGAACTCGAAGAGCGCGCGGTCGTCGTGCAGCGGCACGCCCCATTCCTGGTCGTGATACTCGATCATCAGCGCGTCGCCGCCCGCCCACGCGCACCGCGATTGCTCCATCGCCACCATACCTTTCTTCCGATACCTCTTATTCCAGGACCTGTTCGCGATGCTCATTGGGATATACTACGGACAGCGGAGGTGCGCGCCGCGAAAGGATCGTCTGTATGTCTACCACTGATGCAAAGGCGGCGCCAGCGGGAACCATAAGCTACGAAGCATTTTTGGACTGGGCCGACGAAGACACCCTGGCCGAGTGGGTTGATGGGAAGGTGATTATGACCAGCCCGGCCAGCCTGCCACACCAGCAGGAGGAAAAGTTTGCCGAATACCAGCGGGGCGGGGTTTCCGAGT
>DASYGC010000663.1:0-5678 GCA_036000225.1 Ktedonobacterales bacterium
CTGTCCGCTGCGAACCCCACCGGACCCTCGCCTACCACAGCCACCTCAGCCGCGACGAACCCTTCTGAACCCACTCTCCGCGACGCTACCCTGCAGGAGCGGGCACAACTCCTTGACCTGTCAGGAGCGGAGAGGGGAGCCGGACGCTACTTCCTACATGCCCTGACCCTCGGCCTCAACGTCGAGTTCGCGCGTCTGGCCACCGATGTGGCGCAGCGCCTGCGCTGGGGTCCGCTCACCTACGCCGCCTCTGCCGTCGCCGCTCTGGGCCGGTACCGGCCCTTGCCGCTGACCGTGCGGCTGGAAGGTGTCGTGGCGTCTGGCTACGGCCTGTGGCTCAACACCCAGTTCCCCTCCGACAGCGGTGGACTGGTAACCAGCGAGGCATCCAGCGAACCGGCGGGTGACGTGCTGACGGTCACCGGCCAGATCATTCAATTGGCCGCCGTGGTGACTCCCGTGTTTGGCGGCGAAGCCAACTTGCGCTTGCCCGATGTCGCGCTGCGCGACGGCCTGCTCGACTTCGTCATCATCGAAGCAATGGAACCCGGCCACCTGCTGTCCTTGCGCGAGCGGCTGGCACGCTGGTCTGGCTCCTTGCCCGCCAATGCCAATCCAGCCACGCGTGGCGATGCGCTACCACTCGACCTGCCGGGCGTCTGGCGCTTCCAGGCGCGGGCCGCCACCATCCTGCGGCCGGAGCAAGTGGATGTGACGTTGGATGGTGAGGTGCGCGCGCGTGCGCCCCTACGCGTGGAGGTGGCCGCCGACGCGCTGCGCGTCCTGCTCTCCGCCAATCGGGCGAAAGAGGTGCTGGGTGGCTGACGCACGAACGAGCCAACGAGGAAAGCGCGGCCAGTCCGCGGCTGAGGCTGCCCGACAGGTAGACGCCTTCGCCAGCGAACTGCCCTTCCCCCTCGATCCCTTCCAGCGCGAGGCGGCGCTCCACCTGGCACAGGGCCGCTCTGTGCTGGTGGCGGCGCCCACGGGCACGGGGAAAACGATCGTGGCGGAATTCGGCATCTGGCAGGCGCGCCAGGCGGGACAGCGCGCGATCTACACCGCGCCGCTCAAGGCGCTGTCAAATCAAAAGTTCCGTGATCTGCGCGCCGACTATGGCGCCGACCAGGTTGGCCTAATGACGGGCGACATCGTCGAAAACCCCACCGCGCCTATCGTCGTCATGACCACCGAAATCTATCGCAACATGCTGCTGGAGGGCAGCCGCGCCGCCCGTCACCCGCGGCCCGCCGCCTCCGCCAACGCTCACACACCGCCCGCCGACGTCTCCGTTGCGCCCGCCGCGCCAAACGACGCCGCTGCCATCTTCCCGGCATCAAACGACACCTCAGCTTCTCCTCCCGATACCTCCGTAGGCGCGTCCGGTGGGCGCCCGGTCGCCGCCGCGCGGCAATCCTCGATCTTCGCAGGCGCGTATGGATCTGCGCCCTCCGCCGCGGTTCCCCCTCCCCGCGCCGCGGCGCGACCGCGCGGCGGGGAGGCAACCGACCCCCGCGACTTCGCGCGGCAGGCCGCGCTCGACGACGAACTCTCCAGCGTGGGCTGTGTCATCTTCGACGAGCTGCACTATCTGAGCGATCTCGAACGCGGTCCAGTATGGGAAGAGGCCATCATCCATTCGCCCGCGCACGTCACCTTCGTCGGACTCTCGGCCACCGTCAGCAATGCCGACCAGCTGTGCCAGTGGATCAGCCAGGTACATGGACCCACGGCGCTCGTCTTTCACGTGGAACGAGCGGTGCCGCTGGAGCATTACTTCTATCTGGATGGCAAGCTCCACCTGGTCCAGAATGCCAGCGGCCGACGTGTCGAACGCTTCCCCGGGATCGGCGGCGAGGCGAAGCTCGCCCGCGACCGCCTGCGCCCGCGCAGCTTCGTCTTCGGTGGCGACGACTCCGCTCCACCACTGCCCACGACGGGCGCGGCGCGCGTCCCAGCCGGCGGACATAGCACTGGCACGGGCAACGTCGCACCCCCCGCGGGCAGCGCCAGCCAGCCCGTTGGGCCAACGGCGCCCGTGCGTCGTCAGGCGCCGGAGGCGGGCGAGTTGCTGACGGCGTTGCGCACGGCGGGCCTGCTGCCCTGCCTCTACTTCCTGCCGGGCCGGCGCGCCGTCGAGGTCGCCGCCGAGAGCGCCGCCGGCCATCTGCTGGTCAGCCCGGAACAGCGCGCGCGCGTCCACGCCGAAGTGCAGCAGTGGGTGCGCGCGTTGCCCGTCGAAGATCAGCGTCTGGATCAGGTGCGCCGGCTGGCGGCGCTCTTGCCTCGCGGCCTGGCCTTCCATCATGCCGGTCTGCTGCCAGGTCTGAAGATGATGGTCGAGACCCTCTTCGCCCGCGGCGATCTGCGCGCCGTCTTCGCCACCGACACCCTCGCGCTGGGCATCAACATGCCCGCGCGCAGCGTGATCCTGGGCAGTCTGAGCAAGTTCGATGGCACCAGCATGCGCCTCTTCACACCCAATGAGTATCAGCAGCTCACCGGCCGCGCTGGCCGGCGCGGCATGGATCAACAGGGCGCCGCCATCATTCCGTACTCGCCCTGGGACGAATTCGAGCCAGCGTTCGCCCTGCTCACCGGCGCCCTCCTCCCCGTCATCAGCGCGTTCACCGTGCGCTACAACACCGTCCTGAATCTGTGGCGTCTCGGCGACGACCAGGCACGGCTGCGTGCGGCGGTCGCGGCCAGCTTGCGCGAGTTCCAGCGACGGGGCGCCGCGTCCAGCCTGCCCGTCGCTGCTGCCACCGCGCCCGACGAACTGCCAGCCGGGCGGCGCCGGCGTACTCGGGCCTACCGCGCACCGCATGCCAGCGGCATCAGCCGCGCCGCCCTGCGTGAGTTGAACGCCACCATCTGGGTGTTGCGCCATCTGGGCTACATCGCCACCGACGACGAACTCACCATCCGCGGCCACCTGCTCCGCGCGTTCTTCCACCCCGCGGGCATGGTACTCACTGAGTTGGTCCTGGGCGGCTCGCTGGACGATCTGGGACCGGCGGAGCTGGCTGAGGTGGTCAGTTGGTTCACCTTCGACGACGACCGTTCGCTGCGCAACCTGGATACGCTTGCCCACCGCATGCTGGAGGTGCGGCGCGAGGTCTATCGCGTGCTGCGCATCGTGCAGGGCATGGAGTACCAGCAAGGCGTGGCGCTGAGCCCCGGTGTGGCGGATAGTTTTCATGGCATCGCCCTGAATTGGTGGCGCGGCATCTCGCTGGGCGGCTTGCTACGGCGCGTAGATCTCGCCGAGGGCGATCTGCTGGTCTCGCTCAACCAGACCATTGACCTGCTGCAGCAGGTGCAGGGCGCCGTGGGCCAGACGCTCGATGCCCACCACCTCTGGACCGAGCATGCCGACAGCCGCCGCGCGCCAGCGCAGCGCCGCACGCTCGAAGCCACCCGCGCCAGTCTCACCCGCCTGCGATCCGCGCTCGACACCGCCTGGCGTGGCCTGCTGCGTGGCAGCGTCGCGCAGAGCCGTGCCATTCCCGCGATGGCGACCGCCGCGCCGCTGTCAGCGGAAGATGCCTCGCCAGCCGCGCCCGCCGTAGCGCGTGTGCCGCTGGCCATGGCCGAAGATGCCGACGCCGTGGAGGCGCGGCAAGACCGCATCGAAGACGACCGTACGCCCGCATCCAGCGATGCCGATCGGCCGGTCGAATAACCCACCGATGCGCGTCACCCCAAATCTCTGCAGTCCACGCAGGTGGACTTCGTGGCGGCACGCCTCCACGCGCGGATTCACCCGCTCGGCAACCGCTGCGGCAAGATTTGGGCTTACCCCGTATCACACGCGTGTCGCGTGCATCACGATGAAACTGGGCACGCGCGTATTGCGGGCGTACCAGGCGCCATGCGCGGCCCACTCCTCGCCCAATCCCGGCTCGACGATGGCGCGCAGCGCGCAGCCCGCCTGGATCACCAGATTCAGGTAGTAACTCAAGGGCCGGTGGAAGCGCGCCGCGAACGTCTGGGGGATGCGGGACTCACGCAGATAGTCGCGCACGCTGATGGCGCCAGTGCGCGCCCAACTCTCCTCAGTATCCTCAAAGCATGGATGTGCCAGCGAGAACACCAGGCTGCCACCCGGCCGCAGCGCCGCGACACACTGGCGTATCGCCGGCTCTGCCTCAGGAATGTCCATAAAGACCATATTGGCTACCACCGCGTCGAAGACATCAATCCCCTGCGTGGCGGCGGCGAACGTCGCAAGGTCCTCCCGCAGGTAGGTGATGCCCAGTGGCGCGGCCCGCTCCTGCGCCACCACCGCGCGATACCAGCTATCCGCTGGTTCCACCCCGGTCACCTGGGCCCCACGCCGCGCCAGCAGACGCGCCAGATAGCCTTGCCCGCAGCCAGCGTCCAGAATGCGCAGTCCGCGCACCTCGCCCAGCAGCGCGAAGATGGCGGGGTTCAGCAGCAGTTGCCGAGGAACATCGCCTTCTTCGCCGAAGTCGTCCACATGGTCGATCGCCGCGCTCCACGCCTCGATCATCTCACGGTTGGTTGGATGGGTCATCAGTTCGGCCTTTCGCACGCGAAGGACACTGCGTAACGTGGCATTCTATCCATTCATCACGGAATGGCATCCACTCAACTCCACCGTCGCGGCGCATGGCCTCGTGCGCCGCCACATCATAGTGTGCCAGGATTGATGGATACTACGACGAGACGCACCTATCGCGTCCGGTGCCGGTGCTATCCGGTGCTGTCAGCTACCACAGGCAGGAGCATGGTCATGGCCCACGGTTCAGCAGATGACGAGCGTGAAAACCGCATCGCCATGGAGATTATTGTAGATGCCTATGATCCCGAAGAGCAGGCAATGGGCTGGCACGCCTACCTGGGTGGCCAGCTGCGCTTTCCCTTCACCGCTCGCTGCGTAGTCCCGCGCTCCATCTCACCCCTGGAGGTTGGCGACGAGTTCCAGGTGGTCGCGATGGCCTCTGCCGACGAGTGCCAGCACGAGATGTTTGTGGAAATTCGGTGGCACCGGCGCTCGCTCGCGGTGCCGTTGGCTCAACTGGAAGGCGTGGGGGTGGACGGCGACACGACCCAGGCCATTGGCGATTGGCACTATTGGATTCAGCAAGGATACGAGTTGTAGCGGTGCACTCCAAGTTCGGGTGATCGGTTGCGATTCGTAGTCGCGCACGGGTGTGCGCTCCGGCCTTCGTTATGCGTACGCCTTCATCCGAACTGAGTATTACACTGGCCCGATAGCGCGATAGAAGGAGCGGCCATGCGGCCCATGCGACCCATCCGCAACTCAGCCAAAGCGATCATTATCGAGCAGGGCAAGCTGCTCGCCATCCAGAACTGCGACGCCGCGGGCGACTGGTACATCCTGCCCGGCGGCGGCCAGCATCCCGGTGAAACGCTCGTCGAAGCGCTGAAACGCGAGTGCCTGGAGGAAGTCAACGTCGCGGTCGTCGTCGGCGATCTCTGTCTCGTGCGCGAGTATATCGGCAGTCACCATGAGTTCGCCGCGCACGACGCCGATGTGCATGAGATCGAGTTCATGTTCAGCTGTACGCTCGCCCCCGGCGCCGTGCCAGGCATCGGAACGGAGCCCGATAGCGCCCAGACCGGCTTTGCCTGGCTCGATCTGGCTCACCTGGAGCGCTGGCGCCTCTATCCCGCCATCCTGCGCACCC
>DASYGC010000664.1:0-3994 GCA_036000225.1 Ktedonobacterales bacterium
GTTCTCCCAAATACCCCGCCGGCGATAGACCTTGAGAGCGGCACGCTGGGCGCGAGTGGCGACCTCGAGCAATTGCAGGCGCTCGGGACCGTCGATCAGGTCGGCCTCAGCCGTCAGCGTCACGCCCAGATTGCTCGACGCGCCCGTCCAGGTCAGCGGCGCGGAGCGCCGCGACGAGACACGCAGTGCCTCCCAGTAGCAGACCTCGGCGTGCTGCAGATTGGCCAGCCGGTCGCCATCGGTGAGTTCGCGGTAGCGGTTGCCCAGCGCAAAAAGGCCGGCGGCATCCGACCGCGCGGCCAGGTGCGCGCGCAGTCGCGGCCACTCGTCGGCGATGTTGCTGCCCGGCGTGGGAAAATCGGCGACGACCTGATCGAGAAAGGCGACCGCCGCCGGCTCCACGACGCGCGCCCGCGCGATGCGCGCGTGGCTGAGCCGGATCAGACCGGCCGACAGCAACGTCGTGCGCGCCAGCGGCCACGCGTGCGGATCGACCGGCAGCCCGAAGAGCGCCTCAGCGGCCGCGCGCGTGCGCGTCTCCGTGCTGGTGAGGATGCCCGCGGAGCGCAGCAACTTGAGCGCGCGCAGCGCCCGTTTGGCGCCTTCGGGCAGTGCGGCATAATCGTGAGTGCGCCGTTGCGCCAGATCGAGCACCAGCGAGCCGGGAGTGCCGTCAAACGCGGTGCGGTGGACCCGCACCCCCTCGCGCGCCAGATCGGCCACCAGGCTATTGGCCTCCCCATCAGAAATGTCAACCAGGCGCACCTCACGCAGGCGTCCCATCAGCGCTGAGAACCGCATCCGAGTCTGTGCCTCGTCGGCTCCTTCGCGGCAGGTGGCCACGATGACCAGGCGCATGCGCGACTTCGCGAAGACGCGCGGCAGATCGCACAATGTGGGAGCCTCGGCCAGATTGGCGAATTCGTGCAAGTCATCTACCCACACCAGCACCCGCCGGCTGTGCAGGTGATCCAGATCGAAGGCTCGCGTGGCTACGTGCGACCAGCGAACCAGTGTCCACCCGGGCAGCGCGGCCTGCACCGCCTCCCAGGCCAGGCGCGTCTTGCCCTGTGCGGGCCTGCCCAGTACACAGATTCCCAGCGGACCATCGCGATGGCCACGGGCCGCCTCCCGTAAGACCATTCGCGCCACTTCGTCAGGCTGCCGCACACCCGCATGGCGCCACAAGTACTGATGTGGCACGTAGGCGGGCACGAATTCGGCGGGCTCCAGCCAGCGCGCCTTCTGCAGATCGTAGTGCGTCAGCGGATCGTCGGCGGCGCGCGTCTCAGCGCGCGCGCCGTGCGCCCACCACGCGGCGATGGCTAGCACGATCAGCGCCACCCCGCCGATGATCAACCATCCCGTGTGCGTGAGCAGATACCCGACGAAGTGTCCGGCGACCGGCACGGTGCGGACATCAGGGAGCGAGATCTCCAGCGCGGCTACTAAGCCTAGGGCCATCACCATAAAGAGACCCAACACGATGCATACCCACAGCAGGATACGCACTGGTTGCCAGAGCCAATCCAACACGGTCAGCGCGGCGCCCAGCACGCGTTCCGATCGGTGCCCGTCAGGATAAGAGAACAGGCGTTGCATGGCGGGCAACGTCACGAAGCGCCTCCATTCGCTCGGGTCAGACACAACACATCGCGCACCAGGCCGGCTCTCTGGCCGAGCAATTCAGCGGACCACTCTACAGACGGTTCACCGTGCCCGCGGGCATCGGCAATCAGGACGACCAGGACGCGCGCACAACCCATACCACAATCTTTGACAATACTCCAGCCTTGCCATTCTCAGGCGCGGGGAAGCAACTGTCAAGGACAATATGCCATACTGCATGGCATTGCGGCATCTACGAACGAGAGTGAGGCCTGGCGCTTATGGCGCGCACCCAAGCGTTAGCACCCGCCGATCAGGGCTACCAGCGCGATCTGGGCGATGGTCTGCGCGTGCGCTGGTCCACCGCGGACGATACCGAACGCATCGCCTACATGTCGAGCCATGTGTTCCGTCGCACCTCCGACGATCCACCGAACGAGCACAATGTCCGTTGGATTCACGACCTGATGAGCGGGCGCCATCCACTGATGGGGCCGGTAGACTACGCGCTGGTGGAAGACACCCAGAGCGGGGCGATCGTCGCGGCGACCAATCTGCTGGCGCAGGTCTGGGAGTACGGCGGCATCGCCTTTGGCGTGGGCCGGCCCGAGCTGGTGGCGACCGACGAACGCTATCGCAACCGGGGACTGATCCGCGCGATTTTCGAGCTGATTCACGCGCGCAGCGCGGCACGCGGTCATCTGGTACAGGGGATCACGGGGATTGAGTACTTCTATCGCCAGTTCGGCTACGAATATGCCCTGGAGCTCGACACCGGGCGCACCGTCGCGTTCACCGACATCCCCTCGCTGAAGGCGGATACCACCGAGCCCTTCCGCTTGCGTCCGGCCACGCTGGAAGACGTGCCGCTGCTCCAGCGCCTCTATGCGCGCGAACAGCACAGCGCGCCGGTCACGACGCTCCCCAGCGGCGACTACTGGCGCTGGATACTGGATGGGATGGATGCGCGTTCGGGTGAAGGCTGGGATACGCAGGTGCTCGACGACGCTGACGGGAGGGCGACGGGCTATGTCCTGCGCGCACGCCTGCGCTGGCATCCAAACGTCAATGTGTGGGGCCTGGCCGTGCTGCCAGAGGTGTCGTTGGTGGAGGCGCTGCCATCGCTGCTGCGGGCGCTGCGCGACCAGGCTCCCACCATGCCGACCCGTAAGCCCGACCTGCCGCCGGCGACGAACCTTGGGCTGATTCTCGGGAGCAGCCACCCGGTGTACGACGCGCTGGGCGCGGTACCGTCGCGGGCGATCGCCCCTCCCTATGCCTGGTATATCCGCGTGCCCGAACTGCCGCGCTTCATGCGCCACATCGCGCCGGTGCTGGAACGCCGGCTGGCGGATTCGGTCGCCGCGCGCTACAACGGCGACCTGAAACTGAATTTCTATCGCGGCGGCCTGCGCCTGCTCTTCGAAGCGGGCCGGCTCACGCTGGCTGAGGATTGGCGCCGGTCCACCTGGGAAACCGCCAGCGCCGGTTTCCCACCGGGCATCTTCCTCCAACTGCTCTTTGGCCATCGCGGACTAGACGAGCTGCGGCATATCTTCCCCGATGTTTCGGTCGAAGGCGACGTGGCGCCGGTGTTGCGCGCGCTCTTTCCAGCACAGCGCTCGTTCGTACGTCCATTGGATTAGGAGGTGGCGATGTCGCTGGAAAGCTACCTGCGCGCCGCCCCCAAGGCGGAATTGCACGTGCACTTGGAAGGCTCGATCTTACCGGCGACGCTGTTGCGCCTGGCCGAGCGCAACAGCGTCGAGTTGCCGGCGCGCACCGTCGCGGGCCTGCGCGAGTGGTTCACCTATCGCGACTTCCCCCACTTCATCGAAATCTACGTCACCATCACCCGCTGTCTGCGCACGGCGGAGGACTACGAGGAGATCGCCTACGAATTTGGCGGCGAGATGGCCCGCCAGCATGTGCGCTATGCCGAGGTGACCTTTTCGCCGGGGACCCACTGGGCGCTCGGTGTGCCCCTGGAGGTCTACTTCACCGGGCTGACACTCGGCCGCGCGCGCGCCGAGGCCGACTTCGGCGTACGCATGCGCTGGGTCTTCGACCTGGTGCGCGGCATCCCCGATCCCGTGCGTAGCGCGCAACTCGCCGACTACACCACGCGCGTGGCCATCGAAGGCATGGACGACGGCGTCGTGGCGCTGGGCCTGGGTGGCCTGGAGACGGGCCACCCACCCGAGCCGTTCGTACGCTGGTTCGATCAGGCACGCGCGGCGGGTCTGCACTCCGCCCCCCATGCCGGCGAGACCGCTGGACCGGACAGCATCTGGGGCGCGCTGCGCACCCTGGGCGCCGAGCGCATCGGCCATGGCGTGCGCGCGATCGAAGACCCCGCGCTGGTGCGCTATCTCGCCGATCAGCA
>DASYGC010000665.1:0-5788 GCA_036000225.1 Ktedonobacterales bacterium
GAAACAGCCAGCGAGCATCATATCTCCGTGCGGCACCGCTTCGTAGGGCGCGAGCAGTGACCCGCGCAGCAGATCACGACGGGGGCCCGTGACCGCCAGTAGCGGCATGGTCGAGCGTCGTGGGCCGTCGGGTCGTGCCTCCAATCGCGTGTCACGCAGAAGTGCTCCATGTCCACTATCGGCGAACACCGCGTCATCCGAGATGCTGCCGTCCACCAACTGGCTCAGGTAGCGCTCGAGTTTGGGGCGAGTCAGTTCACCCGTGTGGTGTTCGAAGAGCCCCTCGATGCGCCCGTGGAGCAGGTGGAACGCGAGCGTATGGAAGTTGCCTACGTTGGCAATAACGACTTCGTCCGCGGCGCGCACACGACTATCATCCATGGCGCCGGCGACCGCGGCGGACCCGGTGTCCATGACCACGACGGCAGGTGGCGGCGTGCTGGAGTGCGCAGCGCGCGGCTGATAGTCGGACGCGTCAGCGGCGACTGCCGCCAGGCGTGTCAGGTCGGTGGGCAGATCGGCGGCGCGGTATGCGAAGGCGATAGGTTCAGGGCGGGCCGCCACCGCGCGGCGGATGTAGTCGAAGCGGAAGCGCCGATCGCTGTAGCCAGGCGGGGCAGCGCCATGATCGAAGGCCGCGACGGCCACGACATCGACCGTAGGCTCGATGCCGAATGTGGCCAGCGTCGCGCGCAGCGCGCCCGCATCGAAGTCGCGCAGTTCCACGTGCGCGATCGCCCCGGCCGCGTCCGCGATCAGCTGTGACGCGGTCTGGTCATCCACCACCTGAAAGCCCAGCGCTTCGACGGCGCTGAGATCGTCGTCGAGCGTGCGTGCCGCATCGGCCGTGGCGTACGCGGACAGGCCGGCCAGGGCGTGGTCGCGCGCCGCCCAGGCGGAGGGGCCGCCACCCATCGTCCGGCCAGTAAGTAGGAGGCCAGCGCCTGCCCGCGTCGCGCGACGAATGCGCTCTGCCACCATCACGGTGGGCGAGGGCAGAATCAACTGGTAGCAATTTTCGATGGTCCGGTCGCTCTCGAAGAGCAGGATATCCTGTGTCCCCGTCCCAACATCGACTGCCAGCACACGCACCCGTTCGCTCATTGGGGGCCGCTACGCTTGTGATTCATTGAGCACGGCCTGCACCGCTGGGTGCGCGCGGTTCAACTGCAGACTTTCGCCACCGACCTGATCGGTCGTGACGATCAGCAGGTTGTGATCGATGCAGGTGTGCAAGAGCTCACGTGCGGTGTCGCGGGTCAGCCGGCCACGAAAGCGATTCTTCGGATTGAACGGATCACCGATGAAGTTGGCGACGCCGCCGATGGTGCGCCAGGCCCAATGGGAATCGATGTAGTCAAGGAACTGAATGAATCCGGGCTCCTCAGGTTCGACCGGCCCTTGCGCAAGGAAATCAGGACGCGGCAGGCCGGGGCGCCCGAAGGTCGCTCCGCCACCGCCCAGGGGGATGAACTGACCACCCGCCGCGCTGATCAGGTCGCGGCTGACTGTTCCCGGGATGCCGACAACAATGACATGCTTGTTGAGGCGCAACTTGAGTCGCGCACAAATGCGCGTGAAATCGCGGTCGCCGGTCATCAGCACGTACGTGTTAATGGTAGGGCGGTCAAAGACGGTTTCAATGATGTCCATGAGCATGTTGAGATCGACAGTGCTCTGGGTGGTGACCGGACCCCCAGCGTGGTACTGGGAGCCAGGCGCGTACGGGCGATGATTGGCCGGCTCAAAGTGCCGCGGCTGCTCCTCGCCTTCCTCCTCGTACCCGTCGTCGAGGTCCTCATCGTCACCCGGTTCATCGGCGCCAGTGTCATCGCCAGCCTGCTGATCGCCCAGATCCTGGGCCGACTCGTCAAGCTCCTCTGCCCCGCCATCCCGCATCAGGTCTTCTTCCTGATCCTCATCCTGGTCGTATTGGCGTGGTAGCGCTGCGGGAGTGTACGCGTTGTACGACACATAGGGCGTGTTCGACCCATTCGGCCGCGGGCCGCGCAATTTTGCCGGGCAGTCAACGCGATCAATCATCGCCGCGGTGAGGCTGCCTTTGAAGAAATCGGGCTGGCGATTCCAATCGGCATAGGCGCGAGCAACCATCACCGTGCCATAGCGGCGCGCGACGCCGATTAACTCTTGCGGATCGGGCTCACGATGACGGACGTTGAGCAGGCTGTAGCGGATATTCTCGAAGTCGATGAACAAGGCAATCTCGTCATTCACTGAGGTGCTCCTGAGTGGGACATGGGGTCAACCAACATTGGATAGGACCCTGAGGCAATAAGTTGGTAACCGCTACAAGTGTCAACTCGCAGCGGGCGCAAACGTGATACAGATCCAGGTGCGGGTACTGACACCTCGCAAGTGATACAGGGAGAAATACGACCAACAAGCGGAGCGTGGCGATTCGACCGATTCAGTTGAAAATGTGCGCAATCCACTTGTTTGGATGTTCGAACGACACGCAATGCCACACTCAGGAGCATACCACACGGGCGATAGCGCGTCGAGCGTGCGGTGAAAGACGTTATCACCTGCCATGGCGCGGGATGGGTGCCAACCATCATGCGGTGGACAATGAACCGATTCGGTCGCGCGTCGCCCACGACGCGATGACTGGAAACGTGTCGATCAGGTAGGACCCATGGTACCTGCGTGCGCCTCAGGCACGTGCGCTGATCGGTTCGGGCAGCCAGCGCAGATCGGGCTTGCGGGCGGCGAGCGTCTGATCGAGCCGGCCGACTGGGGTGACATGCGGTGCTTCCAGCACGAGTGCCGGCTCTTCCTCGGACTCACGCGCGATCTGGCGCATCACGCCGATGAACTCGTCGAGCGTCTCCTTCGTCTCGGTTTCCGTAGGCTCAATCATCATCGCTTCGGACACAATCAAGGGAAAGTAGATCGTGGGCGGGTGAATGCCGAAGTCGAGCAGCCGCTTGGCGATGTCGAGCGCGTGGACATCGTGCCGCTTCTGCCGGTTGGCGGAGAAGACGAACTCGTGCATGCAGGTGCGATCGAAGGGGAGGTCATACACGTCCTGCAGTTGGCGCATGAGATAATTCGCGTTCAAGATGGCGCTCTCGCTGACATGGCGCAGCCCATCTGGCCCGTTGATGCGAATGTACGTGTACGCGCGCACCAGCACAAGAAAATTGCCGCAGTTGGCCCGTACGCGCCCGATGGATCGCGGGCCGGCGTCTTCCCAGAAATAGCCGGAGGCGCCGTGCGCCGGCAGCGGACCGGGCAGGAAGGGCACGAGGTGCTCGGCCACGCCAATCGGCCCCGCGCCTGGCCCGCCACCACCATGCGGCGTGCTGCAGGTTTTGTGCAGGTTGAAGTGTACCACATCGAAGCCCATGTCACCGGGACGGGCAATGCCCAGAATGGCATTGGCATTGGCGCCATCATAATAGAGCTGGCCGCCGGCGTCGTGGACCCGCCGCGCAATCGCGATGATCTGCTCGTCAAAGACGCCCAGCGTGTTGGGGTTGGTCATCATCAGCGCGGCAATCTGGCCGTCGTGCGCCGCGAGCAACTCTTCGAGGTGTGCCAGATCGACACCGCCCCGGTGATCCGAGCGCAATTCGACCGTGGTGTAGTCGGCCAGCGCGGCGCTGGCGGGATTGGTGCCGTGCGCGCCATCGGGGATCAAGACAATGTGCCGCTTCTGCTCGCCCCGGCTCTCGTGGAAGGCCTTGATAATCATCAGGCCGGTGATCTCGCCGTGCGCACCTGCCGCGGGCTGCAACGTCACCCGGCGCATGCCGGAAATCTCCGCCAGGTAGCCTTCAAGCTCATACACCAGTTGGATGGCTCCCTGGCTGAACTCAGCATCCACCAGCGGGTGCAGGCGGGCGAAACCAGGGAGCGCGGCCATGTCTTCGTTGACCTTGGGGTTGTACTTCATGGTACACGATCCCAGCGGATAGAAGCCGGTATCCACGCCAAAGTTGCGCTGCGAGAGGTGCGTATAATGGCGCACGACCTCGATCTCGCTGACTTCGGGGAGCGGCGCGGGCTCGGCGCGCAGGTACGCCGCGGGAATCAGCTCGTCCAATGGGCGCTCGGGCACATCGAGCAGTGGCAGCGTGGCGGCCCGCCGGCCCGGCGCGCCCTTTTCGAAGATCAACGGCTCGGTGCTCATGATTGCACAATCTCTTTCAGCGCGGTGGTGAGCAGGTCAATATCGCCAGCCGTGCGGCTCTCCGTCACGCAGAATAGCGCCGCATGACCCAGTTCTGGATAGCTCGGCGTGAGGTCATAGCCGCCGACAATGCCGCGCTTACGCAGCGCCGCGTTGAGCTCGGAGACGGGCATGGGCGTGGCCATGGCAAATTCATCGAAGAACGGGCGCGTAAAGAGTGGCTTGAATCCCTTGACCGCGCGGATGCGTTCCCGCGCGGCATGCGCACGGCGCGCGCACTGCGCACCCAACTCATAGAAGCCTTGCTTGCCCAGCGCGGCGAGGTAAATGGTGGTGGCAAGCGCCAGCAGCGCCTGGTTAGTACAGATATTGGAGGTCGCCCGTTCCCGTCGGATGTGCTGTTCGCGCGTTTGCAGCGTGAGCACGTACCCGCGCTGCCCTCGGTCGTCCACCGTGCGCCCGACGAGCCTGCCAGGCATGCGGCGCACGTGTTCCGCGCGCGTGGCAAAGAGCCCCAGCGCCGGGCCGCCGTAGCCGAGTGGACTTCCCAGCGATTGCCCCTCGCCCGCCACGATGTCGGCGCCATAGCTGCCTGGGGCGGCCAGAATCCCCAGCGATGCCGGCTCGCTGATGGCCACGACATACAGCGCTGGGGTCTTGTGCACCAGGTGCTCGATGGCATGCACGTCTTCGAGCGCTCCCAGAAAGTTCGGTTGCTGCACGACAACCGCCTTGGTTTGCGGGCCCAACGCTGCTTCTAGCTGCGCCAGCGAGGTCACGCCGTCTTCGAGGGCGATCTCCTTGATGGTGAAACCGCGCACCCAGGCATAGGTATTCAGGGTCGCGCGGTACTGCGGATCGACGGCTCGCGAAACCAGCACCTCGCCCCGACCCGTCGGCCCAACCGCGAGCAGCACCGCCTCGACGACCGCCGTTGACCCATCATAGAGCGAGGCGTTGGCCACGTCCATGCCGGTCATCTGACACACCATCGTCTGAAATTCGTAAATCGCCTGCAACATGCCCTGGCTCATCTCGGGCTGATAAGGGGTATAGGAGGTGTAGAACTCGGAACGCTTGTACAGATGCGGGACCACACTGGGAACGACATGATCGTAGCTCCCCGCGCCGAGAAAGGAGATCGTGTGATCGAGATCGGCGTTGCGTTCGGCCATGCCCAGCATCAGTCGCTTGAGATCTGGCTCAGGCAACGCCGCGGGCAGGTCCAGTGGCCGCTGGAGCCGCACCGAACGCGGCACGGGGACCAACAGGTCTTCAACCGATGTAGCGCCGATCGTTCGCAGCATCTCCTGCTGTTCGGCCGTGGTATTGGGAACATAGCTCATGCCACCACTCTTCCTCGCCTAGATTCGCCCATATGCCGTGATGGCCGCCGCCAGACTCGCCGCGGGTCGGCCGCCCGACAGCCGGCCATGGACCCATGACGGAAGCGCCGGTCAGTCCGTCATGCGCCAGCACTCGAGCTCAATGCTCACGGTGCTCGCAATAGTCGCTGTAGGCCGCGGGATCGAGCAGATCGCCGAGACCCGGCGCGCCATTCAGCTTGAGGACGACCATCCAGCCCTCACCATAGGGATCCGTGTTCACCAGATCGGGATGATCCTTCAGCGC
>DASYGC010000666.1:0-6309 GCA_036000225.1 Ktedonobacterales bacterium
GCGGGCAGCTTGCCAAACGACCACTCGTGGTTGATGGCATCGGGGTAGACAGCGATGAAGCCGTTGTCCTCGGCCGCGTTGTTGAGGTTGGTGAGGGCCGCCATGCCGGGGCCGGTGCCACCCGAGCCGTGGAAAGCCAGCACCAGCGGCAGCATATGGGTGCCGTCGTAGGTGTGCGGCAGATGCACCAGGTAGGTGCGCGTCAGGCCAGCGAAGCGCAGGGTCGCCGTGTAGTCGTGGACGATCGGTGGGGTGCTGGCCCCCCCCACGCGAACAGGCGAGCGTGACAAGAGCCAGACCGGCGAGCGCCAGCAGCGCGCGCGGCGTAAGATATCGCCGCATGATCTACACCTCGTCTGATCGAGTCATCGCGGAAACCCTGGCGGTGACGCGAGCCTTGTAGTCCGCTATGATTTCCTTGATGGTCATATCTCCCCGCACATAGCGTTCGGCATACTCGAAGAAGATGGGATCGGGTTCGAGGCCCGAAAGCCGGGTGTTGGTGAGGGCATCTTGGACGGCTTTGCGCCGGCGCGCCTGTTCCGCGGGTGAGAGCGGCGTGATCTGCCTCCAATCGAGGTGGCGAGACCCCAGAACTGGGAAGTCGCGTCGGGCTTACACATTTCGAACCGCAACTACCCGTGGAGATTCAACACCTGGTAACGCCGCCGGACGTTCGCCTGCTCCGCGAGGGATGCGCTGATGCCGCTTGGGACGGTGGCCAGCAGAACGCGACATACTGTCAGTGTCAGCTGAACCGAGTGTATCATGCCAGATGAGTAGGCGTCGTCCCAGAAAGAAAGAGAACACATCCCCATGCTGTTGCCTGAGTTGCGCGCGGAGGTCGCCCGCTATGCCCGCAAGATGTCCGCCAGCGGCCTGGTGCGCGCAACACAGGGCAACCTGAGCGCACGCGACCAAGCCAGTGAGTTCATCTGTCTGACGCCCAGCGGCGCCGACTACGACACACTGACCGCCGAAGATATCGTGGTGGTGGACGAGTGGGGGACGGTGCTGGAGGGCCGCTGGAAGCCCACCGTCGAGGCACCGCTGCACACGCTGATCCTGAGCCGCCGCCATGACATTCACTGCGTGATGCACACGCACTCACCCTACGCCACCGCGTTTGGCGTGGTCTATCAGCCGGTGCCGATGGTGCTGGCGGAATCGGCGCTGTGCCTGGGCCGCGAGGTGCCTGTGGCGCCCTACCAGCAGTCGGGCACGCCGGAGTTTGCCGAACTGATCGCCACCACGCTGGGCGATGGCAGCGCGGTGATCTGGGGCAACCACGGCGCGATGGTGGTGGGCACCACGCTGGCGCTCACCTTCGCGACCGCCCACGCGCTGGAGGATAGCGCACAGGTCTACACTATCGCCCGCCAGCTGGGCACGCCCGTGCTACTGCCGGATGCGGCCATCGCGCAACTGCGCGCCTTCTGGGTGGAGCAGTACGGGCAGCGGGCGCTGGAAACGTGAGATGCGGCGGGTTTGGCGGCCGGATCGCGCCATGCGACCAGCCGCGCATTTCGGTGCCCCCGCGGACATAGCACCACATGGCACAGTGCTGCGTGCTGCCTGCGAGTTCCCCGCTGGCTGCCACCGCGCATCATGTTGCTTTGTACAGCATAATGACGTACAATGCAGTTGAGAAGAAAGGAGGGCATCTCTATGCCAGTCACTAGAGCGACCGCTACGAGCGGACATGAGCCGAAACGCGATCACGCGAAGCGTGGGCGCTTCAACGCGCGGCTGACGGCGGAGCAGAAGCTGCTCTTCGAGCGCGCCGCCGCGCTGTATGGCCAGTCGGTCTCGCAATTCGTCATGAGCAGCGCCCAGCGGGTCGCCGAGCAGGCCATCCGCGAGCACGAGGTTATCAGCCTCTCGGCGCGCGATTCGGCGGCCGTGATGGAGGCGCTGCTGCATCCCGCGCCACCCAATGATGCGCTGCGTCGCGCGGTCGCGCGCCATCGCGACCTGGTCGGCGAGGAGTAGCGCGTGGCGACGCGGCCACCCTATCGCATCGAGTTGCTGGGGCCACAACACGACCGTCAGACATTCGCCTTTGGCCAGCCCGCGCTGGATACCTACATCCAGCGCCAGGCCGGCCAGGATGTCAAGCGCGATCTGGCCGCCTGTTACGTCCTGACCGAGCGCGATGACATCACGGCGCTGCTCGGCTACTACACGCTGAGCGCCAGCTCGGTCGAACTGAACGATCTGCCGCCAGAGGTACAGAAGCAGGCGGGACGCTATCCGCTGGTGCCCGCTGTGCTGCTGGGGCGGCTGGCAGTGGATCAACGCGCGCGTGGCCGTGGCCTGGGTGCGGTCCTGCTGGCGGATGCGCTGCGGCGAGCGCTCCAGACCGGCGTCGGCGTGAAGTTGGTCGTCGTGGACGCGCTCGATGATGCCGCGGCAGGCTTTTATGCACATCATGGATTCCAGCGTTTCGCCGACATCCGTATGCGCCTCTACATCGCCATGACGACGCTGCGCGGCCTGTATCCAGCACCCCATACCCCCGTCACTCCCATCGAAAGCTCCGACGACGCCACCACGCCAGCGGAGAGGCGGCCCTAATGCGTGCGCTGGCCGCGGCGGCAAACATGGTGGCTCATGCGATCAACTGTGCCAATATTTCCTCCCAGTGGGCGTAGACCAGCAGGTGGCCCTCGTCGGACAGGAAGGTGGCGTCGCAGTGGGGCAGGGAGCGCGCCAGGTAGCGGCCCATGCCCACCGGCGCGAGCACATCGCGCGCGCCGTGCCAGAGATGGACGGGCGCGGCGATATTCTGGAGGCGGAAGCCCCAGGGCCGCGCGAGCAGATGCGTATCCCAGGCGAGGCCCCGCCCGCCCTGGCGGAAGGCTTCGGCCACGCCTTCGCGCAGCACGGCGCGCACCTCGGGACGCGCCAGCACGGCGCGGTCGGATGGCGCCAGTGTGCCGGCCAGGCGATCGAGCAGCGCCTCGGGCTGCTGGGCCAGCAGGCCCGCCTGCATATCATAGAGGCGGCGCAGCAGCGGCCAGGGTAGATACCGGCCCAGCAGGAACGAGAAGCGGTTCTGGCGCGACATGCCCGTGGTGACGCCCGGCACTGTCAGCGGGCAGGGGCTGGAGATGACAACGACGGCGGTCAGCCGCTGGGGTAGCTGGTGGGCGCAGGCAAGGGTGTAAGGTCCGCCACCTGAGCCGCCCACCACGGCGAAGCGCGCGATGCCCAGCCCATCGGCCAGCTCGGCCACGTCGTCGGGCCAGTCCAGCACGGCGCGGCCAACCTTGAAATCGGACAGACCATAACCGGGGCGCTCGACGGCGATCAGACGAGCGCCGAGGCGTGCCAGCAGGGCGATGTTGGGATTGCGCGTCAGGCGCGAGCCGGGGTTGCCATGGAACGAGAAGATGGGGCGGCCGGCAGGGTCGCCGTATTCGGCGTAGCCCAGCCAGCGACCGTCGCGCAGCCGGAACCGCGCGCCAACCGTCGGGAGTGCGGCGGAAGACATCGTACGCCTCTCGATCAGCCCACCTGCTTCGGCGGCAAGGGCCGGCCGGGTAGCCACCAGTTCCAGCGACCGAGCAGACGCATGGTGGCGGGAACCAGCAGCATGCGGATGATGGCGGCATCCACCAGCACGCCGACCGTCATGCCCAGGCCGATCTCTTTGGTGATGACCAGGCGGGTGAAGGTGAAGGCGCCCGTCACGATGATGAAGAGCAGGGCGGCGTTGGTGATGACCCCGCCTGTCTGCTCCAGTCCGCGCGCGACGGCCCAGCGGTTGTTGTGCGTGCGCAGCCATTCTTCGCGGATGCGGCTGAGCAGGAAGACCTCGTAGTCCATCGAGAGGCCGAACAGGATGCAGAACATCAAGATCGGGATGAAGCTGTCGATCACGCCACTGCTCTGGAAGCCGAGCAGCTTTGCGCCGTAGCCCCACTGGAAGACGGCTACCAGCACGCCGTAGGCCGCGCTGACTGAGAGCACGTTCATCAGGATGGCTTTGAGCGGCAGCAGCACCGAGCGGAACATCAGCAGCAGCAGGATGTAGGTGGCCAGCAGGATGAACGCGATGGCGCGGGGGAAGTTGTTGAAGAGGTAGCGCGTGAAATCGAGCGAGGTCGCCTGCTCGCCGCCCACCAGCACGCTCAGCCCCTGGCCCGCGACGGTGTCGCCGGCGCGCAGGCGGTCGATCAGGGCGTTGCCGGCGGGGCTATCCAGCCGGGCGCTGGCCTGGACGGTGATGAGCGTGGTATCGCCCGCGGTGGTGGCCGCGACCAGCCGCGCCAGGCCGGGTTCCTGCTGGTACGTGCCGTTGCCGTAGAGCGTCACCAGCTGGCCCAGGGTCGGCGGGGCCGTGCCGTCGGATGCGGCGGGGAACTGGGTGATGCTGATGGCGCTGGTGACGCCGGGCTGCGCGGCGAGCCAGCGGGTCAGGCTATCCACGCGGCCAACGTTGTCGGTGGCGAGGATGCTGGAGCCATCGGGCGTGCGCGCGATCACCTGGATGAGGTTGCCGCCGGTGACGGGAAACTGCGCGTTGAGGATATCCAGCCCCTGGCGCGCCTGTGAACTGGCGGGCAGCGACGAGGTGGAGGGCGAGCCGAGGTTGATGGAGAGCACCGGCCAGCCGATGCCCAGCAGCACCGCGCCCACCAGTACGATGGTCAACACGGGCCGGCGCATGACGGCGCGCGCCCAGGTCTGCCAGAAGCCGCGACGCTCGGCGGTGGGGATTTCGCCGGCATCGTGCTCGGCGCGCCAGGCCAGGCGACCTAGCAGGGGCAGGCGTAGTGCGTTGACGCGGGGTCCCAGCACGCCGAGCAGGGCCGGCAGCAGGGTCAGCGAGGCCAGCGCGGCGGCGCCGACCACCAGCGCGCCGCCGATGGCCAGCGAGGTCATGAACTGGACGCCGATGAGCAGCAGGCCG
Organism: Ktedonobacterales bacterium; assembly: GCA_036000225.1. GTDB lineage: Bacteria > Chloroflexota > Ktedonobacteria > Ktedonobacterales > JADMIN01 > DASYGC01. The sequence continues at coordinate 4,919 of DASYGC010000666.1, forward strand.
GCGAATCCGATCATCACGGTCATGCCGCTGAAGAGGATAGCCTCACCGGCAGTGGCCACGGTCCAGGCGACGGCGTCGCGTACGGAGCGGCCGTTGGCCAGTTCACCGCGGAAGCGGCGGGTCATGAAGAGGCTGTAGTCAATCGAGATGCCCAGCCCGACGATCGAGGCGACATTGAGCACGAAGACGCTCAGCGTATCGTGCACGGCGATGCCATACACGCCGGCCAGCGCCACGGGCACAGCCACCAGTGCCAGCAGCAGCGGCATCAGGGCGGAGGTGAGCGTGCCGAAGACGACCAGCAGAACGAGCAGGGCGATGGGCAGCGCGTAGATCTCGGCGTTGGCGGTGTCGCTCTCGGTGATGGAGCTGAACTCGCTGGAAACGACCGGGCCGCCGGTCAGGTAGACGCGCGCGGGATTGGCCGGCCCGGGCTGGGGCAGCAGCGCGCGGAAGGCGGCCAGGTGGTCTTCGACGTAGCTATCGTTCTGGTCGAAGCTGACGGTGGCGAAGGTAGTGCGCTGATCCTGGCCATTGCCGCCGAGCGTCACGTCGGTGACGTGGGGGAACTGTTGCGCCTGCGTCACAAACGCACTGACCTCATGCTGGTAGTCAACATCGCTGGTGGGCACGCCGCTGGACTGGAAGACGACCAGCAGTTGTGAGGGTGGCTGGTGTAGCGTGGTGACGAGCGTGTGCTGGACCTTGCTGGATTCGCTGTTGTTGTAGCTGAAGCCGTCGCCGGCCAGCACGGAGCCGACGCGTGCGGCGAAGGGCACACTGATGGCGACGCCCACCACCCACAGCGCGATGATGAGCCAGCGCAGGCGGTGGACCAGACGGCCATAGGCCACGCCAACGCGGTAGAGTCCGTGGGCTTCGGTGGCCGGCCCCGCTGGCGCGTCAACAAGCGTCTGGGCGGAGACTGCGGTTCGATCCGTAGGGTCGTACGGGTGCGCGCCCGCTGGCCGTGATGCGGAGGCGGCTTCCTCGGAGGGATCCTGAACGTGCATGCTGCCATTTCCTATTGTCACCATGGGATCACCGAGAGGGCATGCCATCGGTAATCAAAGACCAACTCCGCGGCATCGTGTCCGCGGAGAGAGCGGCGCTGCGCGGTGTCATCCGCGCGGGCGAATACGAACGGCGCGGCCACCCGGGCACCATTGGTTGGAGCGATCGCGCGGCGCGGATGTGTCACGGGCGTAGGGGCGACGCTACACTCCGGTGGACGCCCCGCGCCGCTGCCTCGCCAGCGGTTGAAACCGCGACGCTGCGCCGCAGTACAGCCGCCCCGCCAGCGGTTGAAACCGCGCCTAGAGGCGTTCCGCCACAAAGCCCGCCTGCGCGGGCTGCAGAGACAGAACCTGGTATTATGTGCCACCGAGCTC
>DASYGC010000667.1:0-5169 GCA_036000225.1 Ktedonobacterales bacterium
GTCCAGGTCGATGTGCACCGGCACCACAGGCTTTGGCGTCTCGGATTCCCTGGCGCCGTTGGCGGCCCCATCCTGCCTACTTTCGGTCGAGGCTCCCTTGGCGCCGTTGGGCGACGGTGCGGGAGAGGGGCTCGTCTTCTCCTCGGGCGCTTCAGGATCGCGCGTAAAGGGTGAGCGCAACTCGCGCCGCAGGGTCACCAGATAGGGGCGCTGCGTCAGCGGGAAACTGAACTCGAACTGCGCCTTGTCCTCTATCGGATCGAAATCCCGCGATCCGATGAAGTAGAGATAGCGTCCGGCCGGATCGAAGGCCGGCTCCACGTCGGCGAGCACCGGCTCCGTCACCTGATGTGTGGAACCGGTTGCCGCCTCGCACAGCTTGATGGCGGATTGCTGACCGTTGAGGCGGAAGCTGTAGGCGATCCAGCGACCGTCAGGCGACCACGCCAGTCCGTGCATGCGGCGCAGATCTTCTTCGCGTCCATACGGGCTGTGATCCACTACCCGCAGCGTCGCCGCGTCAACATCCACCAGTATGATTTCGGAGCGATGGTTCCGCAACACCACGTTGTTGCCCACCGGCGCCGCCCGCAATTCCACCACGTGACCGACATCCAGCGCATCGAGCGCGAGGTCGGCTGTCGCCCCATCGGTCGTGAATACGACCAGGCGTGGGTCCTCACCGCTATCGCGAACGGCGATCAGTCGCTTGCCGTCCGCCAGCCAGCAGGCCAGCCGGTAGCGGGGTCCGTCTGCATCGCCATGCTGGATCACCGGGCCATCCCAGTTGCCCAACGTGAATGACTTGCCGCGGGTCGTCAGCGCCAGCGAGTGCCCACGCGGGTGGGGCGCATACGTCTCGAGGAACTGCGCCGCGGGCACAAACCTGCGTGCGCGCTGCGTGCGCGAGCCCGCCACGCTGACCTCTACCAGCTTGCCGTCGGTTGCCTGTGGGTCCAGCAGGAACAGGTCGCCTCCCGCGTGATACACCAGCCGAGTGCCATCGGTCGTCAGCCCGCGCGCGTAGTATTCCGTCTGCTCGGTGTGCCGTCGCAGATCCTTGCCATCGGGGAGACAGGAGTAGACGTTGCCGATGCCTTCATGGTCGCAGATGAAAAAGATGCGCTCGCCCACCCAGCAGGGCGCGGCCATGTTGCCGTTCAGGTCCACCAGCCGGGTAAACTCGCCACCTCCCGTCGCATCCACCCACAGGTAACCCGCGGTGCCGCCGCGATAGCGCTTCCAGCGCGCGGGTTCGGCGATGTTGCGGCCCAAAACCACCCCGCCGTGCGGGCCAAATGCGATGGCATTTGCCAGCCCATAGGGCAGCGCCGATGGAGCGCCGCCGGTGGGTGCGATCGCTTGCACCATCCGCATGCCGCGCATCGGTTGTCCGGCAGCACTGGCGTAGAGGATGGCTGACCCATCTGGCTGCCAGCCCAGGACCGCTGTCTGCTCCCCCTGGAAGGTAAGCCGCGTGGCCGTGCCGCCCGTGGCCGGCATCGCATACACCTCGGTGGGGCCCTCGTCGCGACCGACAAAGGCGAGCGTAGAGCCATCGGGAGAGAAGCGCGCATGCGTCGCCTCAGCTACCCCGGCGGTCAGCCGCTCGGCCCGTCCGCCGCTTACGGCGACCTGCCAGAGATCATCCTCGGCGGTGAAGACGATCTGGTCACCAGATATCGTTGGAAAGCGAATGTATCCTCGCGCCGCTGCCGCTTGCGCTGTACGTTGCATGCGGTCCTCCGTACTCCCTCGCTACTCAGGTCCTGGTGTTCGATGTGAAGCATACACGGCGCGTCTGCCGCGCTTGTTTCGGCGCGCGCACTACCGCGCGTACGCGCGGCTTTTAGCTTGCGGGTTCGAGTCATGCGCCGCGATCACGAGCGACCGACGGGGCATGCCCACACGTGGCATACGATACCGCGCGTGACGTGGCGGCGTCCAATCCGCGGCGTGCGCCCGCGATTCAGGGCAGTGGCAGCAGCCGCGCCGTGGGTACGCCGTCTTGGACGGTGAGGAGCGCTACCGAGCAGGCGGGTTGCCTGCGCCGGTCGGTCGCGCTGCCCGGATTGAGCAAGAGCAGCCCGGCGCGCTCTTCGAGCAGCGGGATATGGCTGTGGCCGAAGACGACGACGCGCGCGGTCGGGAATTCGCGGCGGGCGTTGCGCGCATAGTGCTGGCGCTGCCCCAGGTCGTGTATCATGCCGATCACACAGCCGCCGATGACCAGTTCCCGTTTGAGCGGCAGAGCGGCCACCACCTCAGGCGTTTCCACGTTACCCTGCACGGCCTCTACGGGTGCGTAGGCTTCCAACGTACGCAGCACCGCCAGGATGGAGAGATCGCCCGCGTGCAAGATGAGTTCTACCGCCGCGTCCTCGAACACCCGCAACGCCGCCTCGGGCACCACATGGCGCCGCTCGGTCACATGCGTGTCAGCGAGCACGCCGATCTGATGCACCGCGCCCACGTTACAGGCTCCCGGCGTAGACCATCAGGCCGCCATCCACGAACAGCGTCGTGCCAGTAATGTAGCTGGCTTCGTCAGATGCCAGCCAGGCGACCGCGCTGGAGATGTCGGCAGGCTGGCCAATGCGTCCAAGCGGAATCTCCGCCAGCAGTGCCCGCTGTTTGGTTGGGTCGGCTAGCGTCGCCGCATTGATGGGGGTTGCGATGGCGCCCGGCCCGACGTTGACAATGCGGATGCCGTGTGGCGCCAGTTCGGTTGCCAGCGTGCGGGTGAGCATGCGCAGGCCGCCTTTGGCCACGCAGTACACCGCGTTGCCTACCATCGGTAGATCTTCGTGCACCGAGGAAATGTTGATGACACAGCCGCCGCCGCCTTGCGCGATCATCTGGCGCGCCGCCGCCTGGGTGGCAAAATAGGCCCCTTTCAGGTCCACTCCCATTTGCGCGTCCCACTGCTCCGCGGTCACGTCCAGAAACGACTGAGGCTTTTCAATGCCCGCATTATTGACCAGAATATCCACCCGGCCAAAGCGCCGCACCGTCTCAACTACCAGTTGTTGCACGTCCGCGACCTGCGCGATGTCCGCTCGCACGACCAGCGCCCTGCCTCCCTGCCCGGTGATCGCGCTGGCTACCGCCTCGGCGGCGGTGGCGTTCACCGCGTAATCCAGCGTGACCGTGGCGCCTTCCTGGGCCAGCCGGCGCACGATGTCCGCGCCGATGCCGGATGAGCCGCCCGTCACGATGGCCACCTTGTTCTCCAGGCGCATGTGCTCGCTCCTTGTCTCATGTTTGGGCGTACCCCCGCGCCAGCACGACTCAGGGTGTAGCGCGCTGGACCCACCAGCGCACCGCCTGTAATATGACATATTGAGAGCGCACTGGCCAGGTCAGCCAGCATGGCCCTCGCCTGCCAGATCGAGCCACCATCGCGCTGCGCAACGATGTCCAGGAGGTTTTCGTGTCCACGCCTGTTTCGCGCCCCGCCAGCACCAGCTCGCTCACACCCAGCGTCGCCGCCGACGAGCGGCGCATGCCTATCTCGATTGACTCGCAGTTCGCATTGCGCCTGCCCAGCGATCCGCGCATCGCGCCCGATGGCGCGCGCGTCGCGTTTGTGCTGAGCGAGTGGGTAGCAAACCAGCCGAAGGCGCGTGCGCGCATCTGGATGGTCGACACCACTGGCGGCGAACCCCGTCCGTTCACCAACGGCCCACGTGCCGATAGTTGTCCGCGCTGGTCACCCGATGGCCTTACCCTCGCGTTCTGCTCCGAACGCGAAGGTGACAATGGCAAGCCCCAACTCTATGTGATACCGGCCAGCGGCGGCGAGCCACGGCGCGTGTGCACGATGCCCAATGGTGTTGCCGACCTGGCCTGGTCACCCGATGGCACGCGCATCGCGTTCACCAGCGAGGAAGGTCCCCAGCCCGCGCGCGATCCGCTGGTCGTTGATGCTGGCCGCCACCGCCGTCTATGGACTGTGCGCGTGACCTCCGATACGCCCGAACCGGTCACACCGCCCAATCTGACCGTCTGGCGCTATGAGTGGGCGCCCGGCGGCGACCGCTTGGCTCTGTTCTTCGCGGATGCCCCCGGCGAAACGGCCTGGTATCAAGGGCAACTGGGCATCGTTTCTTCCACTGGCGGCGGCGTGCGCCAGCTCGGCGCGCTCGCGGGCCAGGCCGCCGCATTTGCCTGGTCCCCTGATGGTCGCCAGCTCGCCTACGTCGCGGGCGAGTGGAGCGACCGCCCGCTGGTGGGCGGCGATCTGTGGGTGGTCGACGTCGAAGATGGGACGCCGCGCAATTTGACTCCCGATGCCAAGGTCAGCGTGAGTTGGGCCGGCTGGCTTCCTGGTGGCCAGGAATTGCTCCTGCTCGCCTGGGATCGTGTCTGGAATCTGGTGGGCACGGTGGGCAGCGCGGGCGGCCCCATCGTGCCGCTCGCGCGCGAGGTGGTGCTCGGCGAGGGCGCCTGGCCGCGCCTCAGCGCCACAACCGATGGTACGCGCTTCGCTGTCCTGCGTATGGACCCCACCACACCGCCCGAGATCTGGTTGGGTAGTGTGACCCTCCCCGCGCGCCAGGCCGCGGGGCAACGCAGCGGGAGCGAGACCGCCGCTGGGCGTGCTGATATCGACTGGCGCCGCTTGACGCACGTGAACGCCTTGCCCGAGGCCACACTCGCCGTCGCGCCGGTTGAGGCCCTCAGGTATCCTGGAGCCGATGGCTGGCCTATCGATGCGCTGTTGGTAATGCCGCGCGAACCCCGGCGTGGGACACCGCCGCCGTTGATCGTCATGGTGCATGGCGGCCCCTCGGCCGCCAATCGGGCAGCCTACGGTGGCCTCGGCTGGGCGCACCAGTGGGCCGCCGCGGGCTTCGCGGTGCTCCAACCCAACTTCCGCGGCAGTCTGGGGCGCGGCGTGGCCTTTGCCGACGCGATCCTAGGCGACATGGGTGGCAAAGACCTCGACGACGTGTTACTTGGCGTCGACCATCTGGTGGCCAGCGGACGGGTGGATGGTACGCGTTTGGGTATCATGGGGTGGAGCTACGGCGGGTTCGCCACGGAATGGGCGGTCACCCAGACGACGCGCTTCAAGGCGGCGGTTGCCGGCGCGGGCATCTGCGATTTCCACAGCTTCCATGCGCAGTCCAATATTCCCGACTGGGATCGCCGCTTCCTCGGCGC
>DASYGC010000668.1:0-4610 GCA_036000225.1 Ktedonobacterales bacterium
GTTGACCAGCGTGCCATTCTGACTCGTCAGATCGTGCAGATAGAAGCCGGTCGCCTGGCGAATGATTTGCGCGTGCAGGCGCGAGACGGATGGATCGGGCAGGCAAATCTCGTGCGCGTTGTCGCGACCGATCTTGATGACCCCGCTATTCAGCTCCCAGCGCATGCCCGGTTGCGCGGCGCCACTGGCGATCAGCACGAGCGCGGGCGTGGCCGGCACGGTCGCGGGTCCCGCGCGGCCGATGCCCGGCAGCTTGTGGGTCTCTTCGTCGGCGGCGAGCAGTCCGGGGACGGCGGCCAGGTTAGGCTGACTGGAGAGTTGCTCGAAGCGGTAGCGTTGCTCGCCGATCTCCACCACATCCCCGTGGCGCAGCGGCGCCTGCCCCATGACCCCCTGGCCATTGACGCGGCTGCCATTCATGCTGCCGCGATCCACCAGGCAGACGCGCCCGCGCTCCCAGCGCAGTTCGGCGTGGTGGCGCGAGGTCAACTGATCGACCACCACGATATCGCAATCCGCCTCACGGCCCACCAGCGTCACCTGACGCGTGAGCAACAGCGGGCGCTGGGCGAAAGGACCATCCGCCGGCACCAGCCGTCCCCAGGCCTGGCCGGCGCCCAGCGGTTCGATCAGCCGGCGTGGATCGCTCAGTTCGACGGGAAAGGGCAGACCGCTCGCCACATGCGGCGGCGCGCGCAGATACGCGGGGACCTCCACCCGCCCGGTGGCGGGCTGAGCGCCGGCCAGCAAGAAGAAGCCCAGGGCCGTGCCCAGCGGCACACTCCAGCCAATCAGCGCGGCCCAGGCCAACCAGAAGGCCACCTCGCCCCAGCTCAAGGTCGGGCCCAGCAGCCCGAAGCGATTCTGCGTCCACCAGATCGGGAGAAACATGAGGCACCCGGCCGCCAGAAAGACCAGCATGGCACGCGCGAGCTGGCGCCTGGTGCCCCGCCGCTGACGCAGCGCATAGCTCGCGATCGCGACGGCCACCAGCAGACTGAAGGTCAGCCCGCCATAGCTGCCCACCGCGAGCCAGGTCGGGAAATCCAGCTCACCCATATCACGCGCTCGTTTTCACTCGATCGGTTCGATGCCCTGCTGGCGCTGCTGTTGAATGTCAATCACCCGCAGGATCTGCCCGCGCTGCTGGAACTGATTATACTCACTCTTGCCGTGGACCGAGGCCTGATCGCCATTGACCCCCCCGTTGAGATCGGAGGTCTCCCAGTATGCCAGCGGCGCGCCTGGACCAGGACCCAGCGCCACCCCGAGAAACGCATGCTGTGGCACGATGACGATGAATGGGCGCAACCCAATGTTCTCCACCGCCGAGGCCATGATGGCGGTGGTTTCCACGCACATCGCCGTCGGCGCCGGACTGCTCAGCACATCCGCGGGCAAGCGGATGAGCTCGCTCGTGTTCTGCTGATAGGCGATGTTTTCGTTGACATAGTGCAACTGGTAGTGGGCATCGTACTGCAGCGTGTCGAAGATGGCGTTCACCTGGTCAATCACCGCCTGGGCGCTGGCCTGGCCGTCATTATAGCCATAGAGCGCGGTGGCCGCCGTGTAGGTGGTTGGGTTCTGCCCCAGCCGCGCAGCGGCGCGCCCCACCAGCGCGCTGATGACGCCGGCCTGCGGCGTCACCCATCCCGCCAGGTAGCGCGACTGGTCGCCGCCCATGTCATCGGTCCAGCGCATCAGCTGGCGCGACTCCAGCCGCACCGGGCGCGAGAGGTCGCATGCGCGGTTGCTGGCGGTACGCATGCTCAGAACGATCTGGGCGTCGCGGTACTGCGGCCCCACCAGCGTATCCAGCACGCCAGGACTGATGAGCGGCGGCTTGAATGTCTGCGATTGGAAGTTGGTGCCACTGTGCACGTCGAAACTCTGAGGCTGGGTAAACTGGGGAATGCTCAGGGTGAGTCGCAGCGGCTGAGGACTTGAGCTGCTATAGCGCACGTCCAGCAGAGAGGGCTGATTCGCGTAGAAGGCGGTGAACATCCGCGAAGGCGGGCTCCAGGTGATCTGGACGCCACAGGCCGCCACCGGATTGAACTGGTAGTTGCCCGAGGACACCTGGTAGCGCTGATAGAGCCACATGCCCATGCCCACGTAGCCCGTGGTGCCCACCAGAAGCACGATGGCCGCCAGGACCAGCAGGCCGGCCCGTCCTCCAAAGTGGCGCATGGCTCATCCGCTCCATTGCGGGCGCCGGTCCCGCCATCCACCCCCATGTGACCCCAGGTGACGTTGCGCACGTCGCCGGTTGGAACGTATCACGCGGCGACGGGCGGGGGCAACCCGCGCAGTACCAATGTGGCGAAAACCCCACCAGCCTCCCCGTTCCCACACCAGGCTGCACGCCCGCCGCTCCCGCCTGCACCAGGATGGACGCCCGCCGCTCCCGCGCGCCCATCCGTAGGGGCGTACGGATGTACGCCCTCTGCTGGCTCCCGCCCGGACCCATCCGTAGGGGCGTACGGTGGACGCCCGCTGGTATGGGCCCATTGTGCCCCCTCCCTAGCGCGGGGAGGGGGCACAATTCCTCAACTGATTATGAGAGGGGAGAGGTCAGCGCTGGCCGCTCCGCTCCACGGTGGTCGCGGTTGTCCCACTCTGCTCGTGGTGGCCAGGGATGTGATTCTCCACGCCGTGAACTACCTTGCCGACTTCGCCGCCGACCGCGCCACCGATGCCGCCCACCACGCCGCCGATATCGCGACCGAGGATGCCGACCTCGCCGATGGCGCCGCGGCCCAGGCTGCCCACCTCACGCCCAACAGCGCCCGCCTCGTTGAGCGCGCCGCGCCCGAGTTTGAGGGCCTCCTGGCCCCCCTCCTTGAGCAGCACTTCGCCCTCTTTGATGGCGGCAGCGGCCAGCTTCTCCGACTCTTCGACAATCAGCTCGATGGTCTTGATGATGGCGCGCAGAATCTCTTCCACGGCGACCGTGATGGCCGCGGCATAGCCAAAGGCCACCGCCAGCGCGATGGCGACGAGATGCGTCGTGCCCGATGGGGCCACCAGCTTCGCGCCATTGATGAAGAAGGCGATGATCTCGACGGCAAGCGCCACGATGACGGCCGTGAAGAGAAAGGTGAGCAAGATCGCGCGAAACGAGTGCTGCAAGGCCGTCAGAACGTGTTTGGCGCTCGTCCCGAGCATAGATACCAGGCGTCGCTCCATGATGATTCGATCCTCTCTACTGCCCGGCGTATAGTTGGCCCAAGCCGCCGGTGTGGTCGGGGGCTACCCACAGGCGCCTCCGACGTTGCTCTAGTGTGCCAGATTTCGGCTGGTCTTGCAAGTGGCTCTTTGTCCCTTTGTACCTACGGATGGCAAGCGGCACTGGTTGGCGTGGTACGACACGTCAGGTGGCGGGCGGCAATTCCTCCTCCGCGGCAACATCGGGCAGCGTGTCGTCGTCCAGTGAGAAAGGCTGTGCCTGCTTGCCTGCCATCACATTGGTGATGTGCTCCCAGATGCCACCGTGCGGCACGAGCGGGCGGGTCGTGGGCACGTGCGGACGCGTGTGCCCGGGCAGGGGCCGCGTGTCGCTGTTGCCACTCTCCCGTGGCGGCGTGCCCGCGCCCGAGGGCAGGGCGCCAAAGACATCAACCGGTTGGATGCCCGCTTCCTGGTCCTCCCGCTCCTGCTCCAGGCTGCCCAACGATGGGTCGTGCCAGGGCGCGTCCACCAGTGGCGGCAGATCATCCATCTGCCATTCAGCCGGCTCCGCCAGTCTGCCGCTGGCGGGCGCCGCGGCCACGGGCGCGGGTGCAGCGGGCAGCGCACTGGCCAGACCGGCGGCGCCCGCCAGCGGGCTGGGTGTGGTAGGCATGACGGGCATGACGGACGCGGGGGCCACCGCGCTCGCCGCCGGCGGCACGGCCGCGGCCGCCAGCGGGATCGTCGGGCGGGCGGCCAGCCCCGGCGGGGATGCGGGCGGCTCCGGTTGGGCCGAGGAGCTGGTGTGCGGCGCGTCTGCCCGCGCTGGGCCAGCCTCTGGGGAAGGCAGTGGCACGGTGACGGGCGCCCAGGCGGCCGGCGGCGGAACGGCGGGGGATGCCGCGGGCTCCGCCTGCGCGGCGGCGGGGAGATCAACCGTGGCGTTGACCAGTTCACGCGGTAGTGGGGCGACGGTTCGCGCGTCGCCGCGTGAACGCAGCGCCGCGGCAGCCACCGGCGCGGCGGCGGCCGCCGCGGCCAGGATTTCCGCGATGCTGATGGCGCTGGCGCGCCCATGGGCCGGCGCGCGCGCGTGGTCTGGCGCCGCGGCCGCGCTCAGCGCGTCGCGTGGGGCGAGCTTGCGCGCCAGCGTATCGAGGCCCGTCAGCCGCAACACGGCGCCGCGCACGTCGCCCACTTCGCGCTCCGCGATGCGCGCCGCCTGGCGCACACCTGCCTCCGCCTCGCCCAGCAGCAACCCAATGGCGGCGACAATGCCGGCAATGATCTCATCGGCCGCGACCGTTGCGCCGACGGCATAGCCCAGCGCGATACCCATCGCGACCGCGACAATTTGCGTGATGCCCGACGGCGGAAAGCGATGAGTCAGCACAATCGCGCCGATCTCGACGAGCAGAATGCCCACCAGACCGGCGATA
>DASYGC010000669.1:0-4267 GCA_036000225.1 Ktedonobacterales bacterium
GGGGCGTGCCGGCTCGTTCCTGCTATGCCGCGTGCGCTATTGGCGCCTGATACGCAATCTTGGAGCACACGCCCGGTGTGCGGGGGTTAAACGCCAGGTTTTGCCCGGCATCCAGAGGGCGTACATCATGACCGGTCACGAATGATCCGTACGCCCCTACACGATTTGAAATGATACGCAACACGGATGAACACCTCTGCCTCGCCCCCAGAGTGCACACCCGTGCGCCACTACGGAGCGGGCAGAGAAGCCAGAGCGCACACCCGTGCGCCACTACGCAACAGTGGCGATTTCCCCGAAAATCGTATCACTACCCTGGAACGGACTGGCGCATGCGTATTGGCATCGGCATTGGTTTTCCTCGGCAAGCCACCAATTGCTTCTCATATCTCATGGCATTCTAATCTGGATGCCGCATGATACGGTTAGATTCGTTCATCTCGCACCATCACCGCTCTGAAATGGGCCCTCATGAAACAATCCCCACCGAGTTCCTGGCGCCGCGCCGTCAACCACGCCAAACGAATCGCGGTGGCGTTGGTCGCGCCATCAGACGGCCGGCGGCCACTGCGCGGTTTCTACGAACTCTCCCTCATTCTCGTGGTCACCTGCGTCTACTGCCTCACCTGGGTGTTCGATCGCGACCGCGAAGCTGACGCCCTCGAGAACGCGCAACAGATTCTGTCACTCGAACGCGCCCTGCATCTGAATCTGGAGGCGAGCCTCCAGGCGATGGCCCTGCCACACAGTTGGCTGATCTTCGCCGCCAACGCGTTCTACCTGCTGGCGCACCTGCCGATCCTGCTGGGCGTTGGAATCTGGCTGTTCCACAAGCATCAATATGCCTACCGGTGGTTCCGCAACGCGTTCCTGATTACGGCGGTGCTGGGTTTCGCGGTGTATGTCATCCTTCCCGAAACGCCACCCCACTATCTGCCTGGCTTTGTGGATACGTTGAAGCTCTCGGGCATTCAAGTGGGCGGATCGACCACTAATCCGTTCGACAATCCATTCGCGGCGATGCCCAGCCTGCATGTCGGCTGGGCGGTACTCGATGGCGTGGCGATGATGGCGTGCGCGCGCTCGTGGTATATCAGAGCGGCAGGCTTGGCGCTGCCGTTGGTGATGAATCTGGTGGTGCTGATGACCGGCAATCATTTCCTGCTGGATACGCTGGCGGGCGCGGGACTTGCCCTGGTGGCGCTGGGGCTGGCGGCATGGTGGTCGCCGCGCGCGCCGCAATCCCACGCGGCGCGCGCGGCCATCGAGCCCAGTTCATGAGCCAGGCGTTGCCGTTCCGTTGGGCGCGGTAAGCTGGATATTCAGGTCAGCAACGTGGCCGAGTGTGACTACGGTCTGGCCTGTGTCGATGTAACTGGCCTGAATGGTATCGCCTTCGCGCACCAGGGGCAATTCGGGGCTGAGCGCGAGCGAGGCTTCGAAGATGTGGTTCTGACCCTGGATCAGGATGTAGTAGACCGTCGTGCCGTTCTGGCTGGCCGCCGAGATGCGCGTGACGGTGCCCTTAACCTGCACCTGGTTACCCGATGAGGTCGGGCCGACGCCATTTGAGCCACTGAGCGACTGGGCGTAGGCCGCCAGCGCATCGGCCTTGTTGGTCTCCATGATCACGTCCGCGCTGATCAGGTGGCGCGCGTCCACCAGGCCCACCCCCGCAAACGACTCGCCGGTATCGTTCTGCTGCACGAACGTCGCCACCCAGGTCGGTATCCCATAGATCTGATACAGTTGGACGGTGCCCACATCGTAATTCTTCAAGTTCTTGGGATTCGACTTGAAGGTGGTGATGACGTTCGACGTCACGCCCAGACCGGTTAGCGGATAGAATCGTCCATTATCGTCATGCGTATCGAAGAGAATCACTCCCGTGCTGGAGTTATCAGTCCCGGCGCTGGAGGTCATTGGCTCTAGCCACACCGGATTGTCAACATTATTGTAGACCAGCTCGGGAGTACTGGTCGCGGGAACCTGCTGGCCGCTGCCGGCGGGATTAAACCACGGGGCATTGATGTACTGGCCCCACCAGGTCAAATAGTCGTTGACGGTAGTCGCGGGGATCACGCGGTCCACCCATGATGGCACCGCCGACGGGGCATAGACCTGAATCGCCCCGGTCTGCGGATCGACAAGCAACACCTGCGTGACCACATCACCGATGAAGCCACGGGTGGGCTGCATCAGCGAGATAGTGAAGAACGGGCGTCCGTCGTCGCGCACTTCCAGCGTGGGATCGACGAGATTGCCATAGGTGAAGCCGCTGAGATAGACGTGGCGCAGAAGGTCCTGGTTGAGGATGGCATTGGGGATATAGAGCATGTGGAAGCCAGTGTGCAGGGTGGGCTGCACGGTGGGGTCTTCGGCGTCTACCTCGACGTAGCCGGGACTTTCCATGTGGCCGAGGTTGGCGAAGACATTGTTATAGACCAGCGGCGCGATCCAGTAGAGGTGGTGGTTCACCGACTGCAAGGTGTAGCTCGTTGCCTCCGTGTGATAGGTCGAGCCGAGATTCTGCCCAGTGGACCCGAGCACCTGCTGGCCGAGAAACGAAGCAACACCCTGAGTGACAAGGACGATGTGGTTCACATCGGTCGGGGGCAGTGGAGTGCTCTTATTCTCGACTGTGATATGCGGGATGTGGGCGAGCGCTTTGGCATTGGGATCGAACCAGGTGGTGGAGACGACGATGATGCCGTTGGCGACGAAGGCCACCAGCAAGGTGAAGGCGATTGCGAACACGCCCGCCGCCACCACACCCGTCTGCGCCGGGTCGCCGGCCCCGCCGGCATTCACGGTGCGCCGATAGCGCGGCCCGCCGAAGCCACCGCGCGCTGGTCCGTTGGCCAACATCTCCGCCAGGCCGCGTCCGGCCAGCGCGCCACCACCGAAGACCACCACCACGCCCGTCAGCAGCAGCGGCCAGAGCAGCCACTGCCAGCCGAAATAGGGGCCAGTAAGCGCGGGCATTGCGAAGTAGAGAATCAGCAGATCGAGCACCAGATTGCCGACGAAGATGCCAGCGGCCCAGCGGCCCAGCGCCGCACTCGCGGGTCGCGCCGCGCGTGTCAGGACCACCCGTGTGATCACCAGGATACCCGTGACAATCACGGCGCCAATCAGCGCCAGCCAGACGATCACCATTTCCCCGCCTCCCGGCCAAAAATCAGGGGATCCATGCTCCAACAGACGGAACGTCTGCCACTGGACATGATACCGCTGTCTTTCAATACGAGTGGCGGCGACACGCGGTTCGCGCAGCCGACAAATTGCGGACCGCGGCTAAGGCGTGACGGCAACGTGATCGAGGCACAGGCTGTCCACACGTGGTACGATACCCACGCGAAAGATGTCCCTGGGGCATGGGCGCGAGAGCGAGGACTGCCGTGATTCCGCATGAGATGGCAACGGTGATGGAACGCCGCCGGTTGGTGGCAGAGGTGCGGACGCCGACCGCAGTGCAGGCGTTGGGGGTCATTGACGCGCTGGCGGCCGCCGGAGTGGTCACCATCGAGGTGTCGCTGGCGATTCCCGGCGCGCAGGAAATTATCAGCCACTTCGCCGCCCGGCAGGATGTGGTAGTCGGCGCGGGATCCGTGCTGGAGCCACGCCAGGCACGCGACTTGATCTCGTGCGGCGCGCGTTTCATTGCCTCGCCGATCTACGCGCCAGATCTCGTGCCCGTTTGTCGCGATGCCAACGTCACGTGCATCCTGGGCGCCTTCACGCCCAGCGAGATCATCGCGGCGCAGCGCGCCGGCGCGGAGATGGTCAAGCTCTTCCCTGGCGAGGCCATCGGCGGACCCGCCTACATTCGCGCGCTCTTGCGCCAGCTCACCCATGTCAGCCTGCAAGTCTCGGGCGGCATCACGGCGCAGAACTTCGGCGACTACCTGACCCTACCCATTCGCACGCTGGCCCTGGGCGAACTGCTCGTGCCGCCACCGCTGGTGGACCGCGGAAGCTGGCAGGCGATTACGAATCGGGCACGGGCCTTCGTCGAGTTCGCGATGAATCCGCACGCCTACGCGGCGCGCTTCCTGAGCATGATGGGCGTGACGCCACAACCACCGGCCGGCGCCGTGGCCGCGCTGCGCGCCACACCTGCGCCACGACCCACCGGGCAGTATCCCGCGGTCGCCGGCTCCGCGGCACCCGCGCCGGGCCAGTTCAAGCCATGGGACTCGCGACCAGTGGGCCAGAGCAACGAAGAGGACTGGCTGCGTTGATTCCCACCACACCAGCGCCCCGT
>DASYGC010000670.1:0-1523 GCA_036000225.1 Ktedonobacterales bacterium
GACCGCAACGCCGCGCAGTACGAGGGCCTGCGCGCGCCGCTCAACCTTTCGTTCGACCAGTTCATCCGCACCAGCACCGATCCTTCCCACCTGGCCGGCGTCCAGAAGCTGTGGCAGGCCTGCGACCGCCACGGCGACATCTACAAACGCGCCTACCACGGGCTGTACTGCGTCGGCTGCGAGCAATTCTACACTGAAGATGAACTGGTGGACGGCCTCTGTCCCGAGCATCTGACGCGTCCCGAGGTGGTCGAGGAGGAGAACTACTTCTTCCGCCTCTCTAACTACGCGGATCGCCTGCTCGCCCTCATCGAGTCAGACGAGTTGCGCATCGTTCCCCAGACCCGGCGTAACGAGGTGCTGAGCTTCATTCGTATGGGCCTGGCCGACTTCAGCATCTCACGCTCGAAAGCCCGTGCCCACGGCTGGGGTGTGCCAGTTCCCGGCGATCCCGACCAGGTGATGTACGTCTGGTTCGATGCGCTGGGCAACTACATCACCGCGCTCGACTACGCTCACGAGGGGCCGCGCTATCAGGAGTTCTGGGTGAACAATCCTCAGCGCGTGCATGTGATCGGCAAGGGCATCATCCGTTTCCACGCGGTCTACTGGCCGGCGCTGTTGCTCGCGGCTGGCGTGCCCCTGCCCACCACGATCTTCGTCCATGGCTATGTCACCGTCGGCGGCGAGAAGATCAGCAAGTCGCTCGGCAACGTCATCGACCCGGTGGAGTTGGCCGAACGCTACGGCACCGACGCCGTGCGCTACTATCTGCTGCGCGAGATTCCCGCCACCGAAGACGGCGACTTCACCCTCGAACGCTTCATTCGCGCGCATAACAACGACCTGGCTGATCAACTTGGCAATCTGCTCAACCGCGTCGTGAGCATGATCGGGCGCTACTATGGTGGCGTAGTGCCCGCGCCAGGCGTGGTCGACGAAGCCGATCGCTCGCTGATCGCGACCGCTGAGGCGCTTTGCGAACGCGTCGACAGCACCCTGGAGCGCTTCGCGCCGCACGAGGCGCTGGCGGCCATCTGGGAGTTGGTCGGCGCGGCCAACAAGTATGTCGGTGATGTCGAGCCCTGGACCCTGGCCAAGCGGCGCAAGGCCGGTGGCGCGGATGGCACGGCAGCCGAGGCGCGCCTGACGACCGTCCTCTACAACCTGGCCGAGGCGCTGCGTCTAGTGGCGCACTACTGCGCCCCATTCATTCCCGCCACCGCGGATGCGCTCGCGCAGCAGTTGGGTGTCGCGCTCGATACGCACTCCGACTGGCGGCAGACCACGCGCTGGGGTGGCTATCCCGCTGGCACAACGGTACGCCCCGGCAGCGTGCTCTTCCCCAAACTCGAACTGCCCGCCGAGACGCCCGCCTGACTCTGGCAGGCAGTGGCGCAACCTCGCGCTCGTCAACGCGGCGCTGATCTTCACCCGCATCACCGAGCCGGTGGCGAGGCACTGCCACCGGCCCCGTAACCTCGGGCCCGCGCCGGGAGAGTTCCAGGGTGCGGTTGCCGCAC